>JBGSPZ010000278.1:0-30432 GCA_041738375.1 Parerythrobacter sp.
CTAACGCCGGTCTGGCGGGCGAGGGTGACCGCCTCCTGCGCGCAGCCCCAACTGAGCGACCACCCGGATCCGCCGTGGCCGTAATTGTGAATCACGGTTTTCTCGCCGAACCGCTCGAGCTCGAGCCGGGGGCCTGCGGCACGGAACGGGCGCGAACAGACCGATATCTTCATGATCCGCGCGGGATCGAAGCGGAGCCGGGGCAACTGCAAGCCGATCGGCGGTGTGGACGCCGGGACCGGCGAAATGTTGCTACAGGCCGCGAGCAGGCTCGCAGCACCCCCGACTACGAATTCGCGACGCTCGAATCTCATCCACCCTCCGATGGAACGGGCCTAACGACTTGTCACTCCGGCAGGAAGTCCGGCACCGAGAGATAGCGTTCACCCGTGTCGTAATTGAAGCCGAGCACCCGCGTACCGGCATCGAGATGCGGCAGCTTGCTCGCAATTGCCGCCAGCGTCGCCCCGCTCGAAATGCCCACAAGAATGCCCTCTTCGCGCGCGCAGCGGCGGGCCATGTCCTTTGCATCCTCGGGATCGACCTGGATCGCCCCGTCGATTGCCTGGGTATGGAGGTTGCCCGGCAGGAAGCCTGCGCCGATGCCCTGGATCGGGTGCGGACCGGGCTGGCCGCCGCTGATAACGGGCGACAGGGTCGGCTCGACGGCATAGGCCTTCATCGTGGGCCAGTGGCGCTTCAGTTCCTCGGCACAACCGGTCAGATGCCCGCCGGTGCCAACCCCGGTAATCAACAGGTCGATGGGAGTGTCGGCGAAATCGGCGAGGATTTCCTTCGCGGTAGTGGCGACATGAACCTTCCAGTTCGCCTCGTTATCGAACTGGCTCGGCATCCACGCACCTTCGGTCTGCTCGACCAGCTCGCTCGCCCGTTCGATCGCGCCCTTCATGCCCTTTTCCTTGGGCGTCAGATCGAATGTCGCGCCATAGGCCAGCATCAGGCGGCGGCGCTCGATGCTCATGCTTTCGGGCATCACCAGCACCAGCCTGTAGCCCTTGACTGCGGCGACCATGGCAAGACCAATGCCGGTGTTGCCGCTGGTCGGTTCGATGATCGTCCCGCCGGGCTTCAGCACGCCCGATTTCTCGGCATCCTCGATCATCGCGAGGCCAATCCGGTCCTTGATCGATCCACCTGGATTGGCGCGTTCGTTCTTCACCCACACTTCGTGATCGGGGAACAGGCGGGCAAGCCGCACATGCGGCGTGTTGCCGATGGTGGCGAGGATGGAATCGGCTTTCATGCTTTCTCTCCGGCAGTCTTTGCTTCGGTGGGACTATCCAACAACTCGGCGGGCGGGTCAAAGGTCCGCGTGGTGCGCAGGACCGGGAAGATGCGGGCCCAGAGACCGACGGTGATTATGGCACCCGCCCCGCCCAGCACGACCGCCGCCACCGGGCCGACGAGGTACGCCATGGTTCCCGAGAAAAAGTCTCCGAACTCGTTCGATGCACTGATCGTGAGGTGGCTGACCGAAGATACGCGTCCCCGCTTGTCGTCGGGTGTGTGCAGCTGGACCAGCGACTGGCGAATATAGACGCTGAACATGTCCGCTGCGCCGATCACGAACAGCGCGGCGAGGCTGAGCGGCATATAGGTCGAAACACCGAACAGGATCGTGGCGAGGCCGAACACCGCCACTGCGACGAGCATCGCCGGGCCGACATTGCGGGCGAGCGGGCGGAACGAGAAGAAAATCCCGGTCAATGTCGCGCCGATCGCCGGTGCCATGGCCAATTGCGCCAGTCCCTGTTCGCCGACTTGCAGGATATCGCGGGCGTAGACCGGGAACAGCGCGGTCGCTCCGGCGAGGAAAACCGCGAACAGGTCGAGCGTGATCGACCCCAGCACCATCTTGTTGTGCGCGACATAGCGCAATCCGTCGACCAGCTGGGCGATGGGCTTGGCGGTCCCGCGAATGTCCGGCTGCGGAATCTTGCCGATCGTCGAAAGCGAAAGGATCGCCAGCGCGAACAATCCGCTCGCGACAGCATAGGGCAGCGCCGGCTCGATCGCATGCGTGTAGCCACCGATCGCCGGACCCGCGATCATCCCGATCTGCCATGAGATCGAACTGAGCGCGATGGCTGTCGGCAAAATCGCTTTGGGCACCAGGTTCGGTGACAGCGCGGTCAGTGCAGGCCCGTTGAAGGCTCGTACGACACCGAGGACCACCGCGATGCCGAACAGCCAGGGGATCGACAACATGCCGGTCCATGTCAGCCAGCACAGTACGGCTGCGCAGGCGAGCTGAAGTACGATCGTTGCCTGCGCCAGTTTGCGGCGGTCGAAACGGTCGGCGGCCAAACCTGAAAAAGGGGTGAGGAGAAACAGCGGGACGAACTGGAGCAGGCCGATCAGCGCCAGTTGCCCGGCCGCGCCTTGAACGCTCATGCCGCCGGTGCGCGCCATGTCGTAGGTCTGCCATCCGATGACCAGCATCATCGCATACTGGCCAAGCGTCATCGTGATCCGCGCCAGCCAATAGGCGCGGAAGTTATGGACCCGAAACGGGTGCGTCGCTGGCTCTAGTGCTTCGCTCACCTGCGGGCCATGGCAGGCGTGCAAGGGCGAGAAAAGAAACTTCGATTGTCACATGCCTAAGGCATGCCTTCTGCGCGCGCTGTTAGCGGCGGCGGCGCAGTTTTGGGTTGGGCTGGATGGTGTCGATCATCAGATCGAAATCGTCGAGCCGGATGATCCGCTCGAACTGGAAGCCGGCGCGCTCCTCGCGCACCCAGATCACATAGGCCTCGATCCGGCCGACGACCGGCAAGCGGATGATCACGCGATCGCCGCGATTAAGGTCCGCCGCATCGTCGATCATGAAGCCATGAGCCGAAATGTTGGAGATGTGGAGCTTCACATCGCCGCGGTCATGGTGTTCGGCGATGACCGGATAATCGACCGGATGACGCGCAGCGCGGCGTTGGTCGGTTACCGATAGCTGTGCACGGACTGACACGATCCATGGCCCCTTGTTTGTTTCAACCCAGGGATCGCTAATGCGTCAAAAAGCCTGATATTCTGTAAAATTTCCTGTTTCAGAACGGGACAAAACGGCAGTTTTCCGGGCCTATCGGGTCAATACGGCGTGTTTTTTCTTACCCAGGCTTAACTTCCTTTCGCGCCCCGCCTCGATCTCGATCAGCATACCCGGATCGACGATCACGGTTTCGTCCAGCTTGACCGCACCCTCGGCGATCTTGCGTTTGGCTTCGCCGTTCGAAGCGGTGAAACCGAGATCGGTCAGGATCGCGCCGATGCGCATGCCTTGGTCGCCCAACGCCAGAGTAGGAAGATCCTCGCCCGCACCGCCGCCGGCAAACGTCTGCTGCGCAGTGGCTTCGGCCGACTTCGCAGCCTCTTCGCTCCGTACGAGGCGCGTCACTTCGTTGGCGAGCACGATCTTCGCAGCATTGATCTCCGCTCCATCGAGTGCTTCGAGCCGGATGATCTCGTCCAGCGGAAGGTCGGTGAACAAGCGCAAGAATCGGCCAACGTCGCGGTCGTCAACATTGCGCCAGTATTGCCAGAAGTCGTAGCCTGGCAGTTGTGCCTCGTTGAGCCATACCGCACCTGCGGCGGTCTTGCCCATTTTGGCCCCGTCGGCGGTGGTGAGGAGCGGTGTCGTGAGACCGAATAGCTCGGTCCCATCCATCCGGCGGCCGAGCTCGACGCCGTTGACGATATTGCCCCACTGGTCGCTCCCGCCCATCTGAAGTCGCGCGCCCATTTCTTGCGACAGGTGCCTGAAGTCGTATCCTTGCAGGATCATGTAATTGAATTCGAGGAAAGTCATCGGCTGTTCGCGCTCGAGCCGCAGCTTCACGGAGTCGAACGATAGCATGCGGTTCACGGTGAAATGCGTGCCGACCTTCTGCAGCATTTCGATGTAGCCGAGCTGGCCCAGCCAGTCGTGGTTGTTGACCATGATGGCATCGGTCGGGCCGTCGCCGAACACCAGCAGCTTCTCGAACACGGTACGAATGCCCGCAATATTGGCCTCGATCGCCTCGTCGGTCAGCATCTTGCGGCTTTCGTCGCGACCGGTGGGATCGCCGATCCGCGTGGTGCCGCCACCCATCACCACGATGGGCTTGTGCCCGGTCTGCTGCAGGCGGCGCAGCATCATGATCTGCACCAGCGAGCCGATATGGAGCGAGGGCGCGGTCGCATCGAAACCGATATAGCCGGGGATCACCTGCTTCTGCGCCAGGGCATCGAGCCCCGCCGCGTCGGTCTGCTGGTGGATGTAGCCCCGCTCGTCGAGCAGGCGCAGGAGATCGGATTCGAACTGGCTCATAGCGCGCGGCCTCTAGCAGCGGGGGGCAGCGGCTCCAAGTGGCTTGCGAGGCGCGGCATGTTTGGCGATAGCGCAGCGATGCATTCGCTCATCCTCCACCCCGATTGCGCGCTCGGACCGATCACCGCGGTCAGCGCGCATTGCGAACCCACGCCTACCGGGTGCCGCGCACGTTTCCGGCTTGAAGGCGATATTGCCGCGATCAAGGTTCCCGCCCATGCCGAAAGTGTCCGTCGCGATTATCTGTGGAAGACGACCTGCTTCGAAATCTTCTGGCAGCCGCGCGGCGACAGCTACTACCGCGAATTCAATCTCAGCCCGTCGAGCCAGTGGGCCTGCTACGACTTCGACGATTTCCGCCTGAACGCGCGCGACGCACCGGTCGAGGCGATCGCAATCGCCTGCCGCCACGATGCGGGCGAGTTGGTGCTCGAAGCGGAGATCGCCTCGAGACTGCCGGTCCCGGCCGATGTCGCGCTCAATGCCATCGTCGAGGACCGGGACGGCAACATCCAGTTCTGGGCGCTGGCGTTCCAGCCTGGCAAGGCGGAGTTCCACAGTGTGACCTGTCGCAAGTTGCACATGGCCGGGGCGCTATGACCATGAAATTCGGGATCGATCGGCTGCTCGCCGAACCGGCTTTGCAGGAGGCGCTGCAGGGCAAGCGGGTCGCGCTCGTCGCACACCCGGCGTCGGTGACACGCGACCTCACCCACAGCCTCGATGCGCTGATTGCCGCAGGGATCAATGTCACCAGCGCCTTCGGCCCGCAGCACGGCCTCAAGGGCGACAAGCAGGACAATATGGTCGAGACGGCGGACGAGACGGATCCGGGCTACGGCATCCCCGTCTTCAGCCTCTATGGCGAAGTCCGCCGCCCCACCGGCCAGATGATGTCGAGCGCGGATGTCTTCCTGTTCGACCTGCAGGACCTCGGCTGCCGGATCTACACCTTCGTCACCACGCTGCTCTACCTGCTGGAGGAGGCGGCGAAGCACGGCAAGGAGGTTTGGGTGCTCGACCGGCCCAATCCTGCGGGCCGACCGGTCGAGGGGACGCTGCTGGTGCCCGGCCACGAGAGCTTCGTCGGCGCCGCGCCGATGCCGATGCGGCACGGGATGACGATGGGCGAAATGGGGCATTGGTTCATCGCCAATTTCGGGCTCGATGTCGCCTACCGCGTCATCGCGATGCACGATTGGTTGCCGGAGGCCGGCCCCGGCTTCGGTTGGCCGACCGATCGCGTCTGGATCAACCCTTCGCCCAATGCGGCAAACCTCAACATGGCGCGCGCCTATGCCGGAACGGTGATGATCGAGGGCGCGACACTGAGCGAGGGGAGGGGGACGACCCGCCCGCTCGAGGTCCTGTTCGGCGCGCCCGATGTCGACGCGAAGGCGGTGCTGGCGGAGATGCATCGCCAGGCTCCCGAATGGCTTGCCGGTTGCGGCTTACGCGAATGCTGGTTCGAGCCGACCTTTCACAAGCATCAAGGCCACCTGTGCAACGCGCTGATGATCCATGCCGAGGGGCCATTCTACGCGCATGATGCGTTCCGCCCGTGGAGGCTCCAGGCACTGGCGTTCAAGGCGATCCGGCGGCTCTACCCCGACTATCCGATCTGGCGCGGCAAGGATTTCAAATACGAATACACCGAGGATGCGCTGGCGATCGATGTGATCAACGGCGGCCCGGGTTTGCGGGAATGGGTCGACGATACGTCGGCATCGCCGCATGATCTCGATGCGGAGGCGGCCAACGACGAAGCGAGCTGGATCGCCACGGTGCGCGAGCATCTTTTGTACTGATCGGCGCTTGACCTGACTGGCGCTGTCGGCAAGGTTCGGTCCCGGCGAGGGGGTAAGCCCGCGTGTGAGGAGAGCCCCCGAATGACCGGAGTTACAGGAACCGATGCATCGCAGCGATCGATCCGCGCGACGATGTGGATCCTCCTGCTCGTCTACATCCTGAATTTCCTCGACCGCCAGATTCTCAATATCCTTGCCGAGCCGATCAAGGGCGAACTGGGGCTCAGCGACACCCAGCTGGGGCTGCTGGCCGGGCCGGCCTTCGCGGTGTTCTACGCCGTGCTGGGCATCCCGATCGCGCGCTATGCCGATCGCGGCAGCACCAATCGCGTGTCGCTTATCTCGGTATCGCTGGTGATCTGGTCGGGCATGACGGCGGTCTGCGGCTTTGCGCAGAACTTCTGGCAAATGGCGCTGGCACGGGTCGGCGTCGGGGTAGGCGAAGCGGGGTGCACTCCGGCGGCGCACAGCCTGATCAGCGATGCGGTTCCGCCGGAAAAGCGCGCCTCGGCGATCGCGTTTTACGGAATGGGGGTGCCGATCGGGACCCTGCTGGGGCTGGTGATCGGCGGCACGATCAACGATATCTGGGGCTGGCGAGCAGCACTTATGCTGGTCGGTGCACCTGGCATACTGCTTGCGCTGCTGTTGCCGTTTCTGCTGCGCGAGCCGCGGAGATTTGGCCTGGCGAAGACCGAGGCAGCCCCGGCCGGTCCTCCGCCGGTCCCGGTTCGTAGCGCGATCGCCGAGGTGTTCGGCTCGCGCGCCTATGTGCTGCTACTGGTGGCCGCTTCGTTCGCGGCCTTCCTCGCCTATGGCAAGGGGCTGTGGACGCTGTCGCTGTTCATCCGCAGCCATGGCCTGACCACCACCGAGGTGGGCCTGATCGGTTCGGTCACTCTGGGCATCGCCGGCGTCTTCGGCACCTGGCTCGGGGGTTGGGCAGCCGACCGGTTCGGCCAGATAAACCGGCGCCATATACTCACGCTGCCTGCGGTTGGCATGGCGGTCGCCGCACCGATCCAGTTCCTCGGCTATGGCGCGCCGCTGTGGTGGGTGGCTGGGCTGCTCATTCTCGTGCCGACCATCCTCAATGCCGCCTACTACGGCCCCGCATACGCCTGCGTGCAGGGGCTGGTGCGCAAGGAACTTCGCGCGGTCGCTGCGTCGGTCATGCTGTTCGGACAGAACCTTATCGGTCTGGGCCTCGGGCCGTTCGTGTTCGGCGCGCTGTCGGACTGGCTGGAGCCGATGGCGGGCACCGAAAGCGTGCGCTGGGTGCTGTTCGGTGCAGCCTGGCTCGGTTTCATCCCGGCATTCTTCTTCTGGCGCGCCAGCCTGAGGCTGAACGCCGAGCTGGACCGCAAGAGCGAGGTCAGCGCTCCGGCGCCCGCACCGGCTGCACCAGGCTCACCAGCACGAAGCTGATCAGCATCAGCAGATACCAGCTGCCGAGCTTGGAAATGTGGACCATTTCCCACCCGTCTTCCTGCCCGGGATAGGTCCAGGCATTGGCGAAGGTGCCGATGTTCTCGGCAAACCAGATGAACAGCGCAACCAGCCCGAAGCCGATCAGAAGGGGCATCCAGCGGTGCGCGCGCCAATTGCGGAAATGTACCTTCGTGCGCCAGAACAGCAGCGCAGTCACCGCAAACAGGCCGAGGCGGATATCGACCGTCCAGTGGTGTGCGAAGAAGTTGACGTAGATCGCCACCGCCAGCAGCCAGGTCGCCCACTTCGGCGGGTAGTGGCTGAAGCGGAAATCGAAGATCCGCCACACCCGCGCGATATAGCTGCCGACGGCGGCATACATGAAGCCCGAGAACAGCGGCACCGCGCCGATGTGCAGCAGGCTGTCCTCCGGATAGACCCACGATCCGGCGGCGGTCTTGAACAGCTCCATCACCGTGCCGACCACGTGGAAGATAAGAATGACCTTGGCCTCGTCCCATGTCTCGAGCCGGAGCAGCAGCATCCCCGCCTGTATCGCGATGGCGGCGAGGGTGAGGAAGTCGTAGCGGTGCAGCGGCGCATCGTCGGGATAGAGGAAATGCGTCGCCAGCAGCAGGAACAGCAGCAAGCCGCCGAACAGGCAGGCCCAACCTTGCTTGAAGCCGAACAGCAGGAATTCGTAGAGCCAGAGCCGCCAACCCGTGCCGGGGTCGAACGCTTCGAACCTGAGCCGTACGGCTTCGAACCGAGTGTGGATTGTCTCTTCGGGCAGCTTAAACACGCACCAGGACGGGCGACATCGTCGCAATATACGTCAAGAACAGCGCAACGATTGCGAGCAGGGCAGCAACATGAAAGCGCGCATTGCGAAAGAATCCGAGGCACCCGAACAGCACAAGGAAGAGGGCATGGAAGAGCCAGTCGAGCGGAGGCAGGATCGTACCGTCAACGAAAAAAGCGCGAACCGGGCTCGAGATAACGTAGGCGATTGCAAAGCCGTAGAGCGCATGCCGCTCGGCAAAATAATGCCGTTCGAGATCGATCGGATCCTCGTTCGCGGACTGGGGAAAAATAACGGCGGCAAGCATGTAAATGATCACCGCCTGGGCGAGGATCACCGCGAAGGCGAAGAAATTCCAGTCCTGGCGGCCTGCGAGGCCAAAGCTCTCCCACCAGTTCTGCGCTACGATAAGCAGCATCAGGAATGACCAGATCACTACCGGCCAATGCAGCCTGACCTTGCTGCGAGAAAGGATCAGATCACGATAACCAAGAAGGACCTGCTGGATTGCAAGGCCGAAGATGATCGAAACAAGGACCGCAAGATAAAGGAAAGCCTGATTGTTTTCCGACACTTGGTCAAGCTCCGTGCTTGCGGCTCAGCTCCCGCATCGCGTCGTCCAGCCCGTCGAGGGTCAGCGGATACATTCGGTCGTTCACCAGGTGTTTCATCACCTTGGTGCTCTGCGAATAGCTCCATTGCTTTTCGGGCACCGGGTTGAGCCAAACCGTTGCGGGGTAGGTGTTGGTGATCCGCTGCATCCAGGTCGCCCCGGCTTCCTCGTTCATATGCTCGACGCTGCCGCCGGGGTGGGTGATCTCGTAGGGGCTCATTGCCGCGTCGCCGACGAAGATCACCTTGTAGTCGTGGCCGTATTTGTGGAGCACATCCCAGGTCTTGGTGCGTTCCTGCCAGCGGCGTTTGTTGTCCTTCCACACCCCTTCGTAGAGGCAGTTGTGGAAGTAGAAGAATTCGAGGTTCTTGAACTCTGCCGTGGCGGCGCTGAACAGCTCCTCGACCAGCTTGATGAACGGGTCCATCGATCCGCCGACGTCGAGGAACAGCAGCAGCTTGACCGCATTGCGCCGCTCGGGCCGCATCCTGATATCGAGCCAGCCCTGCCGCGCCGTCCCGTCGATGGTGCCGGGGATGTCGAGCTCGTCCGCCGCGCCTTCGCGGGCGAACTTGCGCAGGCGGCGGAGCGCCATCTTGATGTTGCGGGTGCCCAGCTCCTTGGTGTTGTCGAGGTTCTTGAATTCGCGCTTTTCCCACACCTTGAGCGCGCGCTTGTGCTTGCTCTCGCCGCCGATCCGCACGCCTTCGGAGTTGTAGCCCGAATTGCCGAACGGGCTGGTGCCGCCGGTGCCGATCCACTTGTTGCCGCCCTGGTGGCGCTTCTCCTGTTCCTCGAGCCGCTTCTTGAGCGTCTCCATGATCTCGTCCCAGTCGCCGAGCGACTTGATCGCGGCCATTTCCTCTTCGGTGAGGAATTTCTCGGCCACCGCCTTCAGCCAGTCCTCCGGGATATCGACCGGGTTCTGGCCGTAATCGGTCATGATCCCCTTGAAGACCTTGTGGAACACCTGGTCGAACCGGTCGAGCATGCCTTCGTCCTTCACGAAGGTGGCACGGGAAAGGTAGTAGAATGCCTCGGGCGTCTGCTCGATCACATCCTTGTCGAGCGCCTCGAGCAAGGTGAGGTGTTCCTTGAAGGAGGCACCGATCCCGGCCTCGCGCAGCTCGTCGACGAAATTGAAGAACATCAGTTCAACCCGGCAGTTATGGAAATGTCTTTCGCTCTGTCAGTGGATGCAATGATTTTGGCGGTCCCGGGGAGCCTGGTCACGATCTCGGGCGAGGGCAATTTGTCATAGGACGCATAAATCTCGGTTTCGTCCGGTAGCTGGTGGAAGATCGGATAGGAGCCCTTATTCTTTTTCGAGCCGAGGGCGGATAGAAGGCTCGCTCCACCTCCACCAACAATCAAGGCGCGCCCTGTGTCATCATAGGAAATCAGGTATCCGGTGGTCGAATTGTCCGGCCGATAAATCGACATTCCATCAGCGCTCTTCCCATCGAAGCAATATTGCACCTTGTTCGGGATGGGCTCTTGTTCCTCATCAAGGACAATTTCATTGAGAGCCATCATTGCCGTGGCAATAGCCTGCGCACCTGTCGGCTCGCTTTGAACCGCATCGTCCGAGTATGACAGCTTTTCGATGCAGGGCTCGACTAGATACGCAACTGGCTCGTTTCCCTTGGGCTCCGGAAGGTCGAGCTGCCCGATGAAGTCGTCGATCACCCGATCAACCTGCGTACGATCAAACTCTTCTGAACTCGCGCGAACCTTGATAAGGATGTCGCCATAGACCATCATTGCCACGCCGGAACTGCGAAGGTCACTCCCTCTCGTCGCATAGGAGACACGAACGCCAGAAGGCCTCGCAAAGCCCGGAGCGGTAAAGAACTCGGGTTGAACGCCTGGAGCCATGAACGGTTCGAAGCCCTCCTGCTGGGTTATCACTCCGAGAACCCGATGGAACCACAGATAGGGGTCGGCTGTCCCAACTCGTGTCAGGTAAACCGTCAGAAAGGTTCCGCTAGCCTCGTCGTCGTACGTCGCCGATACGTCGTTGTCAGAGCGATACCGGTTGATCCGGTATCGCTTGAAACCAGCGACTTCGGGTTCGAGTACCACCCCGCTGTATTCATGCAAGTAGCCTTCGCTGGCCGGAACTTCCATTTCCTCGGCTCCAGCAGCGCTCGCGCCCAGAAATGCAGTGGCCAGGAATCCGGCGATGCTGACGCTACCAAAGGCAATCAGATTATTTCGCATTTCATTGCCTTAGTAAAATGCGACCGCCTGCGCCAGCCCGGATCGACTTAACGCGATGGTAACCACGCGCGCGATAGGCCCGCAACACAAGATCTCTCGGGGCGGACCAGAAAGCATGAAGCGTGAAGTCATCGTTGCGGCCAATCAGGACGCGATCGACCGCATTCCCGAAAGCTGCGGCAAGGTCACCGTCGGCTGCTCCGAAGCTGCGGGGATCGTCAAGGCGGTGATCGACACCTCCGAGCGTCTGCGGGCGGAACACGTCGCACTGCGCGGTACGGTTGCCGAACTGGAGGAAGACCAGCGCAAGGTGGCCGAGGCGAGCGACGAGGCGCGGCTCCTGTCCGAGCGCGCGATCGAGCGGTTGGGGCAGGGTACCGAACTGATCCAGTCCTCGCTCGGCCAGATTTCCGACCTGCTCGAGCTGGTCGAAACGCTCACCCAGCATGTGACCGGTTTCGCTGCCGCCATGGAGCAGGTGCGCAAGAGCTCGCAGGACATCGAGCAGATCGCAGAAACCACCAACATCCTCGCGCTCAACGCCACCATCGAGGCGATGCGCGCGGGCGATGCCGGGCGGACCTTCGCGGTGGTCGCCAACGAGGTGAAAATCCTCGCCGGTGAAACCCGCCGCGCGACCGAGGAGATTGCCCGCACCATCGATACGCTCGACGAGGAAGCGAACACCGTTATCGCCCAGATCGAGAACGGCGCAGAAGCGTCGAAGAATGCGAAGAGTTCGGTCGCGCAGATCGAAGCGACAATCGGCGGGGTGGCCGAGCTGGTCGAGGAAGTCGATCGTCAGAACGACCAGATCGCGCGGTCCACCAGCACCATCAGCGACCACGTTCACCGGGTGCAGGATGTGCTCGAAAGCTTCGACAAGGCTGCCATCGACAACGAAGGCAAGCTTCAGGCCGCGCATACCAACATGGAAGCGCTCGAGCTGACCGCGAGCGAGATGTTCGACGGGATCGTCAAGGCGGGCCTCTCTCCCAACGACAGCCTGATGGTCGAGAAGGCCACCAGCTACGCCGCCGAGATTGCCCGGATTGCCGAAGAGGCTATCGCGCGCGGCGAGCTGTCCATCGACGCGCTGTTCGACCAGGACTACCGGCAGGTGCCCGGGTCCAACCCGCCCCGCTTCCGCACGCGGGTGAGCGACTGGACCGACGCCAACTGGCGGCCCGTGCTCGACCGGGTGGTGGCAGAGGGCGGCGCGATCCGCATGTGTTCGCAAGCGGACATGAACGGCTTCCTGCCGACCCATATCTCCGACCGATCGCGCCAGCCAACCGGCGACCTGCAACACGACACCATGTATTGCCGCAACGGGCGCATCCTGTTCGACCCGATCGACCAGAAAGCCAAACGCAGCAACGCGTCCTACATGATGGCGGTCTATCGTCAGGAAGGCGATGGCAAGAACCACGTGGTCGTGCGCAACGTCTACATCCCGCTGATCATCAACGGCCGCCGCTGGGGCGATTTCGAGGTGGCCTATACTCTTTAGGGAATGCGCTCAGTCGTCTCTTACGACCTGCTCTGAAACGACAATCGTCTCTTCGCCAAGATTATCAGGTCCGGCACCGATTGTCGCTATTGGGCCGACCTGATCTGCCGCTGCAAGGACTGTCTCGGGTCGTGGGAGTTTGCTGAAGGGCGCATAGATCTTCTCCATGAGTCCGTCGGATAGAGCGCCATAATAGGTGATACGCGGACGCGTCATACCCATGGAACTCATCCGTCCGACGAAAACTGTCAGTCCCGCATCACCGATGGCTGCGACATATTCATGCTTGGAATCGCTGCGCCGATACGCCGTAGCAGTAGTGTTCGCAGAACCATCGCGGCACCACTCCGCAGATCTAAGTTCGGGTGGAGAATTGGCTTTGCGCTCTTTCAAAGCGGTCATGGAAACTACCGCAAGCGATATGAAATCCAGCCCGAATAGCTGCGGCTTGCCACCGAAGTCGAGTACATCGGGACAAGTTTGGATCACCTCGGAGGGCGGATAGGAGACAGATGAACGGCCAAGGTCCAGATCAAGTAGCAACGCCGTCATCCGCTTGCCGAGAGCGCCTTCGTCGAGGTCACGCGAACTGGCGCGAATCTTGATCAGCCAGCCATCATGGCCAAGGACAACCACGCCAGTGCTGGCAAGGTCCCGGCCTGTTAAGGCCATGCTGGCGTAGAACGCGCTGTTCTCCCCGGCTCCATTCGGTGGCGTAAATGCCCCGACAAGGCTTCGTTCCCTCATTGGTGCCCCTAGCGCTTCGTTGGCAAGTATCGCATCGAGTGCCCGGTCCCCCCAGATTGTCGGACTATCAAGGCCGGCCCGAAAGATATAGATTTCGGCTCGACTGTCGGTCGTGTCGTCACGATATCGGACCAGAATGTCGCGCTCGGTCTCAGCGATAGCCTCAACCTTTTCGCGCTGGAAACCACCGGCCGTCGTCGGGGCGCTGAGATCGATTATCGGATGGCGCCAGACCGCATCGGAGTTATCCATCTCTTGAGCTGATGCCGGGACGTATAGTCCGAAGGCGCAGGTCAACGCTAATATGCCGGCCCAGGAGTATTGTACCTTCGAGATCCTCGTGCCAGCCAACACCTGCTCCCCTGAAAAGGCAACATATCGGCTCGCTCCCCGATGACAAGTGTAGGTCATCGCGGTTTCCTGTGATCCATGAAGGCCAGTCGTTCGAACAACAATGCATTCTGTTGGCTCTCGGAAACGCGCCCGCCATGATGGCGGTCTACCGCCAGGAAGGCGACGGAATTGATCAAGTGGTCGTGCACAACATCCATATGCCTCTTGTCATCAACGATGCCCGATGGACCATTCTCAAGGTGGTGTACTCGCTATAGGCTCCCTCAGCACCGAGCTCATGGTGCGGGAGAAGGTGCAGCTGAAGGCTTGCCCTTGGGTACGGGTACGCGGTCGGACAGCGACCACAGGGAATCGACCCCGATCAGGCCGTTGAAGATCGGGTTGCCGTCATAGGAAAACACATCGAGCGCGCGAGGTCCGCCGGGAGCGAGATAGCCCTGGTTGCTGGCGTTGGGCCATGCTGCACGCGCGTGGCAGTTCTGGCAATTGGTCGCCACCGGATGGGCTGCAGCGAGCTCGATATAGGGGTTGTAGGCAATCGGCCAGGTCGAGCCACCCTTCTCCTCGGGCCAGCCGTAGGTCGACGTCATGAGGTAATGCCGCCAAGGGCCCTTCGCGTCGGGCAGGTCGGGGCGGTTGGCGGCATGCATGCCTTCGTCGGGCCTGTCGCTCCACCACACGCTCTGGAAGGTCCAACTCGGTTGCTCCTTGGTCATGATGTGCATGGCGACCAGCGCCAGCGCATCGCCCTGTTGGAAGGTCCGTCCGTAGGCGTAGTAGGCCGACTGGTCGAGGATCGCGCGGTCGCAGGCATCGAGGCTGCCGACATCGGGTTCGAAATGATAGAACTGGTCGATGCCGACCGTCTCGAACTCGTCGTAAACGTTCGGGCCAAGCCGCGCACCGCCAAGGGTAACGCCTGCCTGCTCGAGGAAGGTCAGGCGCTCCGGAACTTCGGCCTCGCCAAGCGAGACGGCCACCGCCCGGTCCCACTGGCTCTGGATCTCGAAGCCCGAATACTGCCCGCCGTCGGGCTTGTAGTAATCGTCCCACAGCGGAAGGGCGCTGACGCCGTCCTTCGGTACAGGCCACATCATCGGTTTCAGCACGATCGATCCGGAGGGCAATGCGGCGATCTGCGCAGTCTTGTCGCTCGCCGGCAGCAGCGACTCGAGCGTGGCCGGCTGATAGAGCTGTTCCTGGCGGATCCAGTCGTAGGCATCCTGATTGTAGATCACCCCGGCGACCATGACGTCGCCGTTGTTCTGGAACTGTGGGCCGTGCGCGAGCGAGGCCGGGTTGTTGCCCGATGCCGGGATGACGCAGGCGTCGGTCTTGCCTTCTTCCGCCAGCCAGTCGAGCACGGGCTGCGGTATGGCGTACTGGGGTGCCGGATCGAAATTGATCGGCTCGTCGCCGGAGGTCAGGCCATTGTCCAGCTTGAAAGTCCGCATCGGCAGATTGCCGTGGACCGGCGCTGTCGCCGCCAGCTTTGCAGGTTCGGAACCTCCTGCCGGAACGGCCGCTGCAACCTGCCCCTCGAACGCCTGGCGCGCTGTGCACCAACTGCGCCACGTCCACTGTCCGCCCGCGTCCTGCTGGAGCGCAGCAAACAGGTTCCAGCCGTGTTCGCGCGCCTTGACCTCGTTGCGTTTGGCGGTCCAGTCCGCGAGGGTTTCCGCGCTTTGCGGATAGTCGAACCCGGCCGGCATTGCAGCGGGCGAACTGCAGAATTCGACCAGCGCGTTTGCCGGATTGTCACCGCCATCGGCGGTGCCAACCTGTTCACAGGCGGCAAGTGCAAACGCGGATACCGACAGAAGAACCGCGGTTGATTGGCCGTACTTCGACAGCGAGAACTGAAGTCCCATCAATCCCTCCTGTTATCAGGCAGGGCAATCAGACTTCAAAAACACTCGCGAATATTGTCGAAATGCGACGCGACTATTGATTTCGGCGCTGCCTGGTCAGTTCGGATTTCTGCGCGCCATGAAGGCAAGCCGTTCGAACAGCATCACGTCCTGCTCGTTCTTGAGCAGTGCACCATGGAGCGGAGGGATCGCATTGTTGGGGTTGCTGTCCTGCAAGACCTCCAGCGGCATGTCCTCGTTCAGCAGCAGCTTGAGCCAGTCGAGCAGCTCGCTGGTTGAGGGCTTCTTCTTCAGACCCGGCACTTCGCGCAGCTCGTAAAAGATATCCATCGCCTTTTTCACCAGCATCTTCTGGATGCCGGGATAGTGCACGTCGATGATGTCCTGCATCGTCTCGCGATCGGGGAACTTGATGTAGTGGAAGAAGCAACGGCGCAGGAAGGCGTCGGGCAGTTCTTTCTCGTTGTTCGAGGTGATCACCACGATCGGCCGCTCGCGGGCTTCGATCCGCTCGTGGGTTTCGTAGACATCGAAGCTCATCCGGTCGAGCTCCTGCAACAGGTCGTTCGGGAACTCGATATCGGCCTTGTCGATCTCGTCGATCAGCAGCACCGGCAGTTCGGGGCAGGTAAAGGCCTCCCACAGCTTGCCCTTCTTGATGTAGTTCGAAATCTCGTGGACCCGCTCGTCGCCCAGCTGGCCGTCACGCAGGCGGGCGACCGCGTCGTATTCGTAGAGGCCCTGCTGCGCCTTGGTCGTCGATTTCACGTTCCATTCGATCAGCGGCGCATCGATCGCCTTGGCGATTTCATGCGCCAGCACCGTCTTGCCTGTGCCCGGCTCGCCCTTGACCAGCAGCGGGCGGCGCAAGGTGACCGCCGCATTGACCGCGACCTTCAGGTCTTCGGTCGCAATGTAGGAGCTGGTGCCCTCGAAGCGGGACGGTGCGGAAGTGTTTTCGGCCATGGGTTTTCCCTTGCAACTTTACGTTAGCGTTAACCGCCAGTGGGGAGATGGGCAAGGGGCCTTGTTCAGCGATCGGGGTCGTCGAGCAGGCGGCGCCGGGCGAGGCGCATGAACAGCCAGATCAAAGCCATGGTGACTGGCACCGAGAGAGCCAGGACGAGATCGACATCGCCCAACGGCACTGCATGCGCTGCGCCCTTCAGCACATATGCCAACAGGTTGACCCCGTAATAGGAAATCGCGACGATCGACAAACCTTCGACCAGCTGTTGCAAGCGCAATTGCTGCGCCGCCCTGCGCTCCATCGATTCGAGCAGTTTCGCGTTCTGGTTCTCGATCCGCGTTTCGACCCGGGCCCGGAGCAGAGCGGTAAGGTCCGCGCTGCGCCCGGTCAGCTTGTCGAGCCGCTCGCGATAGGCGGCGCAGGTACGCACCGCTGGCAGAAACCGACGCCGGGCAAAGTCCCTCAGTGAATGAAATCCGCTGATTGGCTCCGGTTGGAGGTCTTCGAGTCTTTCGCTGACCAGTTCGGCATAAGCCTTGGTCGCATCGAGGCGGTAACCGATCCGGTTCGACAGGTTGGTCAATTCCAGCGACAGACCCGACACCTGCTCCAGCAGCATATCGTCGCGCGAATCCGGGTCGGAAACCTCGGCAGCGAATTGCCTGAGGCGCTTCTCAACCCCGTCAAGCTCAGTCCATTGCTCGCGTACTTCGGGCAGCGCGAGCAGCGCCATGTTGCGGTAGTTGCCCAGCTCTTGCAGCTGTTGGACTGAACGCGAAAGCGCCACCGGGTCGCAACCGTTCGCAGCAATCAAGACTCGGCCGTAATTCCCCTCGTGGATCCGGAAATCCGACCAGAACCGGTTTCCGCCGGCTAGCCGGGACGACACGATTTCTCCGGTCCGGAACGAAATCGTCCTCAGCAAGGCCTCTGCGGCGTTCTCATCGGGCACGATATTGATATGCGTCGCGCGCACCACCTGCCCGGGAAAGCGCTCCATCCATTCGCGGATCTTGGCGAATTCCTTGTCGCTGTGCTCGCCGGTGAAGAAGACCGTGACGCTTGAGCCTTCGGTATGCAGTTCCCATGCGAACCGGGTGCCGTTGTAGAGCTGCCCGGAATAGTGGCGATCCTTGAGCTCGGGCAGTTGCGAGCCCTCGGCCAACCCCGTCTTCAGCAGGCGAAGCTCCTTCTCCCGCTCCTCGGGGGCGACGATCCACGCGATCTGCACGACCTCTCCCTGCGGAGGGAGCTGCGGCCAGCGTCGCAGGTGCATCTCTTCGACCACCTGCCGTCTGAGTATATGTTCGCGCATGGCCCCCACGATACAGAATCCCGCGAACCTTATGCCTGCCAAAGTTCGAATTGGAAATGCGCAAGGCGGGATGCGCTCAACCCCGATCTAGATTTTGATCATTCGGCGAGGCCGATGACCCTTTGCGCGAGCAGTTCGAACGCGGTCTCGTCGACCGGCTGTGCGGAATCATTCCAGCCCATCGTCAGGACGTGCCAACGGCCGGCCTCGTCCTGCAGGAGCCATGTGAGGTTGAGCACGCCGGGCTCCGAACCGCCCTTGAAGCCGACAAATTGCCACTTCGCCAGCTTGGTCGGCGGGATAGACGGGTTGATCGCCATGATCTGCCGCGCGGTGGGATCGCGCAGGTCCGCGATGCGCGCCAGCAATCGGCGCAGGTCCGCCGGACTGGCGAACCATTCGATAGAGTCGATGGCGGTCGGTTCGGTGAACCTCGGCGGCGTGATCTTCGCCGGATCGCCACCGGCTTGTGCGGCAAGACGTGCGACCAGTGCCGCCTGTTCCGCCTCGTCGCCGGCGACAAAAGCTGCGGCGAGCTGCGGGTCTCCCTTGAGGGCAAACAGCGTTAGGGTGTCGAGCCATGGCGCGTTGCGCGGCTCGGCACCGCTCACCGCCAGTTCGACTTCCCGCGCGACCGCTTCCTTTGGCAACAGTGCCAGAAGTTGGTCGGTCGCCGTGTTGTCGCTGATCGAAATCATCATCGTAGCGAGCGTATGCTTGGTGACGGGCGAACCGAGCGGCCAGGCCTGCATCTGGCCGCTGGGAAACGACTTGCGGTCGAGTTCGTGGATGTCGCTCCACCTCATCTCCCCGCGTTCGACCGCATGGGCGAGGGCGGATAGTACGAACAGCTTGAAGGTTGAGCCCAGCGCAAGCTTTTCGTCCGCGCCGATCGACAACAGGGGCGGGCCGCCGTCGAGCGGGCCGAAATAGGCATTCACCGAACCGGGCAAGGCGGCGAGATCGCGCTCGATCTTTTCGCGGCTGTCGTCAACCGGATCGAAGCTCTGGAACAGGAGCTGGCTGATGCGGTTGTCGTCTGCCGGATCGATGGCGACAATACCGCGCGCAATGGCGCGTTCCATGCGGATCGCGATGACGGAGCTCTCGCTTTCCGGGCTGGCGAGTTCCTCCACTGCGAGCGCCGCGCCGAACTGGTCGGTAAGACTCTGAACGATCTTCGCCAGCTGTTCCTCAGGGACGTCGGCAAAGAAGCTCTGCGCGAACAGCTGGTCGAACGGGATATCGCCGTTGATTGCGCCCACAACCTGTTCGGCGCGCGCCTGAAGCACCGTTTGCGCTTCGAGGCCCGTGACCGGTGCCGGATCGTCCTGCGCATAGGCGGCAGCGGGGATCAACTGCACCGTCGCAAGGCCGAGCGTGAAGGCAAGCATCTTCATCATCATTCTCCTGTGCCGAACGGGAAACGGTCGGGGGTAGCGCTCGTCACCCAAGCCGTTCGAGCTGTTCGAGTGTAAGCTTCAGCCTGCGGGCGGCAAGCCAGTTGGCCAGGGCGACCGCAGCGAAAATGCCGAAGGTGGCGGCGGCCGGACTGGCCAGACCCTGCAGCGCGGCGATCCAGCCGATTTCACGCGCGACTCCCGCGCCGACCGCGAGATAGAACAGCACGATCCCGGGCAGGAACGGGCCGATGTACCACAGCGGGACCGATCGCAGCGCCGCATGTTGCTGCCGATACTGCCGCCTCAGGTGTTCTAGGCACGGCTCCTCCGGCAACCGGTCGAGCGAGCCACCGCGCCTCGCGAGTTGCCACATTACGGCCGCAACCCCTGCGACAATCGCCCAGGCGGCCGCAGCGATGGCATGTTCGCCAACAGCAATCGCGCCGATGCCGAAGGCTGCGAACACCGCAAAAACAACCGTGCCCGCCGCATATTCGAGGATGTTTCGGCGTTTGATCTTCCGCTCGAACCGGGCGGCGCGATGTGCGCAGTCCGAAGGCGCGCTGAAAGTCGCGTCGGGTGCAATAGCGGACCAGCCCGCCAGCAGGCTATCGGTCATTTGTCGTCTCCTTCGACTTTGGGAATGCGGAAATGCTCCGCCAACATGGTCTTGATACGATGCACACGGACATTCACAGCGCCGACGGAAAGCCCGGTGATTTCGGCAATGTCCGCCCCGCTTTCGCCTTCGAGCCACAGCAGGATGACCTGCGCGTCGAGCGCAGGCAGCGCACCGATCAGCGCGCGCACCTGTGCAAGGACCAATGATTCAGCGGCACCGGTCTCGACGCTCTGTCCATCATGGGATGCAAGCGCGGAAAGGGCGTCGATATCCTCGAGTGACACCTTCGCCGGGCCGCGGCGGGCGGCGGCGACATAGTCCGCGGCGACATTGTGCGCCACGCGATAGACCCAGGTCTTGAGCGCGCATTCACCCTTGAAGCGGTGAAGGCTGCTCCACAGCGCGCAATGCATCTCCTGTTCGAGATCGCGCGCCTTTTCGGTATCGCGTTCGACCGCCCGGGCAAGCCGCGCGAGCGATGGCGCGAAGCGTTCTCCCGCTTGCCGGTACAGACTGTCAGCCGATTGTTTCATGCTCCCTTAGTCCGGTCGAGCGCGAATTTCTTACAAACCGCTCCAAAACGGCGTGGTCAGCGTCCGGCGAGCGCCCCGAATGCGACCAGCACAAGCTGCGTGGCCAGCACCATAACCAGCGCGATGCGCCAACCGGGCGATGCGCTGCCGATCCCGCGTTCCCACGTCCACATGCCGAGCATCCCGGTCACGAATGCGGCCGACACGACCGTGACCCATCCCGGTTGCCCGACCAGCGCCACGAACAGCGTGAACAGCGCAACCATCTGCAACAGCAACGCTCCGGCAAACCACACGATCGGCACCGGGCGATAGGCGCCGTCGGGCATTTCCCAGTCGGGCAGAGAGGTGTCGGGCCGCGAAAGCCGCCGGTCGCCGCCCCATACCTCGCCGTCGTCGTCCTCCTGCCGATCAGGCATCGATCAGGTCGCGGTCGACCTCGCCGGCGCGGTTCTGGATGAAGTTGAAGCGGTGCTCCGGGTTCCGGCCCATCAGTTCGTCGACCAGCCGGGTCACCGCCGCGCGCTGCTCGAACTCGGGGGGGAGGGTGATGCGGACAAGGCTGCGGGTCTGCGGGTCCATCGTCGTCTCGCGCAATTGCGAAGGGTTCATCTCGCCGAGGCCCTTGAACCGCCCGACTTCGACCTTCTTGCCCTTGAACACGGTTTCTTCCAGTTCGGCGCGATGCGCGTCGTCGCGGGCGTAGCGGCTCTCCTTGCCCGAGGTCAGGCGATAGAGCGGGGGCTGGGCGAGGAACAGGTGCCCCTTGCGCACGATATCGCTCATCTCCTGGAAGAAGAAGGTCATCAGCAGGGTGGCGATATGCGCGCCGTCGACATCGGCATCGGTCATGATGATCACGCGGTCGTAGCGCAGGTTCTCCGCGTCGCAGTCCTTGCGCGTGCCGCAGCCCAATGCGAGCGCGAGGTCGGCGATTTCCTGATTGGCGCGGATCTTGTCGGCGCTGGCGCTGGCGACGTTGAGGATCTTGCCGCGGATCGGCAGGATCGCCTGCGTCTTGCGGTTGCGCGCCTGCTTGGCGCTGCCGCCGGCAGAATCGCCTTCGACGATGAACAACTCGGTCTCGCCCTGGCCGTCGCCGCTGCAGTCGGTCAGCTTGCCGGGCAGGCGCAGCTTCTTGGCATTGGTCGCGGTCTTGCGCTTGATCTCGCGTTCCTGCTTGCGGCGCAGGCGCTCGTCCATCCGCTCCATCACCTGACCCAGCAGCGCCTTGCCGCGCTCCATATTGTCGGTCAGGAAATGGTCGAAATGGTCGCGCACGGCATTCTCGACCAGGCGCGTCGCTTCGGGAGAGGTCAGCCGATCCTTGGTCTGGCTCTGGAACTGCGGATCGCGAATGAAGACACTGAGCATGACCTCGCAGCCGGTCATCACATCGTCGGCGGAGATATCCTTCGCCTTCTTCGCGCCGGTCAGTTCGCCGAAGGCGCGCAGCCCTTTGGTCAGCGCCGCGCGCATCCCCTGTTCGTGCGTTCCCCCGTCGGGGGTCGGCACGGTGTTGCAGTACCAGCTGGTCGAACCGTCCGACCACAGCGGCCAGGCGACCGCCCATTCGACGCGCCCCTGCTCGTCAGGAAAATCCTGCCGCCCGGTGAAGGGCTGCGCGGTGACGCATTCGCGGTCTCCGACCTGCTCCGCCAGATGGTCTGCGAGGCCGCCGGGAAACTTGAACACCGCTTCGGCAGGCGCATCATCCGATGCGAGCGAGGGTGCGCATTTCCATCGGATTTCGACCCCGGCGAAAAGATAGGCTTTGGACCGCGCGAGCTTGAACAGCCGCTTGGGAGTGAACTGCCGGTCGCCGAAAATCTCGCTGTCGGGGGTGAAGCTGACGGTCGTCCCACGCCGGTTGGGCGTCGGGCCGAGCTGCTGGATCGGGCCCAGCGTCTGCCCCCTCGCGAATTCCTGCGCGTAGAGCTGGCGGTCGCGCGCGACCTCGACCCTCGTGTGCGAGGACAGCGCGTTGACGACGCTGACGCCGACGCCGTGCAGGCCGCCCGAGGTGGCATAGGCCTTGCCCGAAAACTTGCCGCCCGAATGGAGCGTCGAAAGGATCACCTCGAGCGTCGATTTGCCGGGGAACTTGGGATGCTCGTCGACCGGGATGCCGCGTCCGTTGTCGGTGATCGACAGGCGGTTGCCTTCTTCCAGGCTCACTTCGATCCGCGTGGCATGGCCCGCGACGGCCTCGTCCATCGCATTGTCGAGCACTTCGGCGGCGAGATGGTGCAGCGCGCGGTCGTCGGTTCCGCCGATATACATGCCGGGGCGGCGCCGCACGGGCTCGAGCCCCTCCAGCACCTCGATCGCGGAGGAATCGTAGTCGCCGCTCGAAGCGGGGGTACCATCAAACAGGTCATCGGACATGACTGGGCTATAGGCTTCGCATTTGCGGGCCTACAAGCGCGGCGTTGGCGTTATCGTCAGTCGCCGAAGGTGGTCGGGGCGGGGGAGACGATCACGACCTGCCCGTCGCGGATCTCGCGCACTTCCATCGCCCGTTCGATCACCCCGTTGCGCCGGAAGCGGAACGGACCGTCGAGCCCGAGGAAACCGCCGTCCTCGCGCAGCTGGTTGACCGGAAAATTGCGCCCGACTGTCCAGTTGCGCGCGACGCGCAGGGTCAGGAGTATCCCGTCGTAGCCGAGCGTCGCGATCCGGAACGGCTGTTCGCCGAAGCGATCCTTGTAGCTGTCCGAGAAGCGACGGAACCGCGTGTCCGAAATCGCCGAGAACAGCATCCCGCGCATCGACGGGGTACGGGTAACCCCGGCCTCGCCGCTGAGCAGTTCGGTTCCGAGCAGGAGGGTCGGCCCCTTGCCGCCGGGCTTCAGTTCGTTGGCTGCAATCGCGGTCAGCCGCGAACCGTCGGCGATCAGCACCGTGTCGAACCCACCGCGCTGGCGCAGGCGCTGCGCTGCGCTGACGATCGAGGTGTTTCCGCGGTCGTAGCGCTCGGTCGCGACCATCTTGCCGCCGGCATTGACCACTGCGGTGGAAAACGCCGCTTCCACCTGTTTGCCGTATTCGCCGTCCGGGACGATCGAGGCAAAATTGGTCGAACCGTTGAGCCGCGCGTAGTCGACCGTCCGCTCAACTGATTGGGCAGGGATCTGTCCCATCACGAATACATCCGGCCCTGAAATGCTCGCATCGTTGGAAAAGGTGATGACGGCGACGTCGGCAGGACGGGCTTCAGCCAGCACTTGCGGCACATTCTCGGCCACCAGCGGACCCAAGATCAGCTTGTTCCCGTCGGCCACCGCCTTGCGAGCCACCTCGCGCGCGCCGGTTGCGGTATCGTAGGTCGTGATGCGCAAATTGGTCGCGCTGGTATCCAGGATCGCCATGGTGGCTGCGTTGGCAATCGCGTTGCCGACGGGCCCGTTCTCGCCGCTCATCGGGACAAGCAGCGCGATCCGGTGCCGTGTATCGTCGCCGCTCGGCAATGCGTTCTCGCTTGGCGCAGTTGTCGGTTCGGGCGTCGGGCCGGACACAGGCTCGGTCGGAGTCGACGGTATGATCTTGCAGCCCGCCAAGAGCAGCGTTGCAGCAATCACTGCAAAGCCACGTCGATCCTTCTTAAACCGCATCATTTCTTGCCGACCCCTCGCATTCCGGTCCATAGGCATCCGCTGTGAACCGCGACACCGTAGACCAATCTCTGGAACCCGGCCTCTATATCGTGGCGACGCCAATTGGCAATCTTGGCGACATCACCTTGCGAGCTGTCGATGTCTTGAAGCGCTGCGACCTGGTGGCATGCGAAGATACGCGTGTTGCGGGCAAGCTGATGAAACACATTGGCGCATCGAAGCCGCTTCGGCGCTACGACGACCATAGTGCCGGCCGAACCCGCGAAGAACTGGTCGCCGCCATGCGGAACGGTGCCGTTGCTCTTGTGAGCGATGCCGGGACGCCTCTGGTCAGCGATCCGGGCTACCGCCTCGTGGTGGAAGCCCACAATGCAGGGATCGCAGTGATAACCGTCCCCGGTCCGTGCGCAGCGATCGCCGGACTGACGGTGTCGGGACTGCCCAACGACCGGTTCCTGTTCGCCGGTTTCCTGCCGACCAAGGACAAGGCGCGCTGCGATGTGCTCGCCGAATTGGGTCCCGTTCCTGCAACGCTGGTGTTCTACGACACCGGTCCGCGCCTGACCAAATCGCTCGCCGCCATCGCGGCGACCTTGCCGGGCCGGACGGTCGCTGTCGCGCGCGAATTGACCAAGATTCACGAGGAATGCCGCAGAGGTGATCCTGCCGAACTGGCCGCACATTACGAGGCGCATCCGCCAAGGGGCGAGATCGTGCTTCTTGTCGAGCCACCGCACGAGGTTGAGGTTCCCGCCGCAGAAGCCGAGGCACTGTTGCTGGCCGCGCTCGCAACACAGAAAACGTCGCAAGCCGTTGCGGAAGTTGCTCGTCTGACCGGTCTCGACCGTAAGGCACTCTATGCCCGCGCGATGGAGCTGCGTGGCAAATGAAACGCCAGCTCGCCGAGCGAAGCGGGCGCGACGGGGAAAAGCGCGCGGCAGCCTGGCTGAGGCTCAAAGGATGGACGATCCTCGACAGCAGGGTCAAGACCCCGGCGGGAGAGATCGATCTTGTCGCCAAGCGCGGTTCTCTCATCGCCTTTGTCGAAGTCAAATGGCGCAAAAAGCGCGAGGAACTGGACTACGCCATCGACGAGTATCGTTTGCAGCGGGTTGCCGCCGCTGCCGAGGCGGTCGCTCACAAGTATGCGCTGGAGGGGGAGGACTTGCGGATCGACGTCATGCTGCTTGCGCCGGGCAGCTTCCCGCGCCACATCGCCAACGCATATCAGCCTTAAACCAGCCACAGGAACCGCAATGACCCTTCGCGTAGCCGTCCAAATGGACCCGATCGAGACGGTCAACATCGACGGAGATTCGAGCTTTGCGCTGATGCTCGCCGCGCAGGCAAGGGGGCACCGGGTCTGGCAGTACGATGTCTCGACCCTCGCTTACGAGGATGGCAGGATCACCGCTTGGGCGCGGCCCTTGACAGTCCAGCGCATCGCGGGCGCCCATTTCGAATGGCAGGGCGAGGCATCGAGGATCGACCTTGCAAAGGATATCGATGTCGTCCTGATGCGGCAGGATCCGCCGTTCCATTTGGGATATATCAGCGCCGCGCTGCTGCTCGACCGGCTCAAGGGCCAGACGCTGGTGGTCAACGATCCGCGCGAAGTGATCAACGCGCCGGAAAAGATGTTCGTGCTCGATTACGCGCAGTTCATGCCGCCGACGCTGGTGGCGCGTCAGCTGGAGGATATCCGCGCCTTCCAGCGCAAGCACGGGGCGGTGGTGGTCAAGCCGCTGCACGGCAACGGCGGCAAGGCAATCTTCCGCATCGATGCCGACGGCATGAACCTCTCGGCATTGTCCGAGGTGTTCAACCAGACCTGGCCCGAGCCGCATATGGTTCAGCCCTTCCTCCCCGAAGTGGCGCAAGGTGACAAGCGGATCGTGCTGGTGGATGGCGAATTCGCCGGCGCGATCAACCGCTTTCCGGGGGAGGGCGAGTTCCGTTCCAACCTCGCCCAGGGCGGCCATGCCGAGGCGACCACTCTGACCGCGCGCGAGGAAGAGATTTGCGCTGCGATGGGTCCGGAACTCAAGCGTCGCGGCCTGGTGTTCGTCGGCATCGACGTGATCGGCGGCAAGTGGCTGACCGAGATCAACGTTACCAGTCCGACCGGGATCGTGGCGATCGACCAGTTCAACGACACCGACACTCCGGCGCTGATCTGGGACGCGATCGCGGGGAAACTTGAATGAGGCCAAGAAACGCGTTCGCTGTCGCGTGCCTGATGATCTGTCTTGCGCCGCAAGTAACGGGCGCAAATGCGCAAGCGCAGGTTGGAATTACGCAAACCCCCGACTGGTGGTCCAAACCCTGGATCGACCTGCATGGCGCAGCGCGCCTCGATTTCGAACTCGACGATGCGGCCTTCGCGAAGTTCGGCGCCAGCTTCGACGACGACCAGCGTCACAGCGTCGAGCTCGCTGTCGGTAGCGACGGATCGATCAAGGGCTGCCGAAGCGGCGGTAGCACCACGGCGGATGAGCTGGTTTCCTTCGCCTGTGCGCAACTCCGCAAGTCCGGATCGGTCAACATACCGGCAGGATATGACATGGCGGGTTGGCAAGGCCGGCTCACGGTCGAATTCGGTGCTTCGGAGCTCGTCGAGAAGGAAATCGTACAACCGGTGGTGTTCACCGGCGCGCAGGATGGCGTCGAGATCTTAGTAGTGACGAGCACGCCGGGAGGTATCGACGAGCCCATCAATTGCGAGACCTTTGCCGTCGTCGGCGAACCCTTCTTGTCCGACGAGAGCTTCGAAGCGGTATGCGCAGCGTTCCTTGCCGCAGATGCAGAGACACAGGCCAGATGCCGCAAGGAGGCCCCATACCGCGATGAGCAGCCCTATTATTGCCGGTTCGTGACCCGCACTCTCGACCCTGTACCTCCGCGAGAAATCTATGTCACAATTCGCGAGGGCACCCCGTATCGTCTGCCAGCCTACCCTCCAAAGCGAGACTTCGAGACTGCCGTGCTTGGCAATAGCAGTGGCGAGTTCAGGATACGCTATGATTATCCCGCGCGCGCCCTGCGTTATGAGTGGGAAGGACGGGTCTTGATCCTCGTCGGCGTAGGCGCGAGAGGAAATGTAGTGTCGTGCCGCCCGCTGGAATCCTCAGGGCAGGCATTTCTCGACAATGAAGCCTGTACGCAAATGCTCCGCAGGGGGCGTTATGAATTTGCAGAAGGGATCCAGCGTCCCGGCGCGACAGCCTACAGCCTGCAGCCCGTCGCCTGGGTCCTGCCGGACTAGTTTTCCGCACGTTCATTACGCTCGCGCGGGTGGGCGTTGCGATAGGTGTCGAGCAGCGTCGCGGCGTCCACCTTGGTGTAGATCTGGGTCGAGCCGAGGCTCGCGTGGCCGAGCAGTTCCTGCAAGCTCCTGAGGTCCGCGCCTGCGCCCAGCAGGTGCGTTGCGAAGCTGTGGCGTAGTGCGTGAGGCGTGGCCGTTGGCGGCAGTCCGAGCGCCTTGCGCGCCTGCGCCATTGCCTTCTGCACCATGCCCTGGTTGAGCGGCCCGCCCTTAGCACCGAGGAACAACGGCCCTTTCACGGCGATCGGCCAAGGACACTGCGCCATATAGGCATCGATCCCTTGTCGGACGATCGGAAGGATCGGCACGACGCGTTGCTTGCCGCCTTTGCCTGTGACCGAAAGGGTGGTGCCGAGAGGGGCATCGCTGCCGGTCAGGGAAAGTGCCTCGGCGATGCGTAGCCCGGCTCCGTAGAGCAGGAGCAAGACGGCCCTGTCGCGCGCACCGATCCAGCCGTCCTCTGCGTTATCCGCAACCAGCTCGGTCAGGTTGCGCGCTTCGTCGGGCGTGACCGGGCGAGGGAGGCCCCTCTTCATTCTGGGCCCGCGAAGCCTTGGCGGTTTGGCGTCGTCCGCGCCCGACTGCTTCATCGCAAAAGCGATGAAGGCCTTCACCGCCGAGAGTTCTCGCGCGGCTGAAGCATTGCCGATCCCTTCGCTTCGACGCAGCGCAAGGAACTTGCGCAACTCCTGGGTCTGCACCCCCGCAACCTGTTGCCAGTCTTCCCACTGGCCGAACTCGAGCAGCCGCACGGCAGCCGCCCGATAGGCGCGGACCGTATGCGGCGACCGCCGACGCTGATGCGTCAAATGGTCGTTCCACTCAGCGAGGAGTTCATCCCTCGTCACGAAATCACCAGCTGGCTTGCAACGATTTCTCCGAGCAGCGCGTCGAGCACGCCCATACCTTGAGGCGTAACCCCGAGTTGCGCCCCCTCGCGACGCACGAATCCAAGGCTACGGTAGAATTCGACACGCTCGGTATCGATCATCGACGCAACGGACAGGCCAAACCGCCGCGAAAGCACATCGAGGTCCACCCCTTCGCGCAGCCGCAAACCCATCATCAGTGCTTCGGAGGCCGCCTCCTTCGTATCGAGCGGGCGTTCCTCGCTCAGGCCGTGGCCCTGCTCGGCAATGGCGTGCAGCCAGTTCTCGGGCTTCTTGTGCCGGTTCGTGGCGAAGCCGCCGCGACGCCCATGCGCGCCCGGGCCGATCCCGATATAATCCGCATAGCGCCAATAGGTCAGGTTGTGACGGCTCTCCTCGCCCGAGGCCGCGTGGTTGCTGACTTCGTAAGCGGGCAGGCCCGCTGCCGCCATCATCTCCTGCGTCATCGCGAACAGGTCCGCCGCCGGATCGTCGTCCAGCGGCGCGAACACGCCGCGCCGCACATCGGTGGCGAAGCGGGTGCCTGGCTCGATCGTCAGCTGGTAGAGCGACAGGTGGGTGGTCCCGAAGCCGATCGCACGCGCCAGTTCGTCCCGCCATTGCGCTTCGGTCTGGCCGGGGCGGGCGTAGATCAGGTCGAAACTGACCCGGTCGAAACACGCCTGCGCGATGGCAAGTGCGGCGAGGCTCTCCTCCACCGAATGCAGTCGGCCGAGGAACTGCAGCGTCGCATCGTCGAGCGATTGCAGACCGAGCGAGACGCGGTTGACCCCCGCCGCCGCGATGCCGCCGAACCCGTCCGCCTCGACCGATGAGGGATTGGCTTCGAGTGTGATCTCGATGTCGGAACCGAAGCCCCACAACTTTTCCGCTTCCTCCAGCAGCGCCGAGACAAGGGCGGGGGGCATGAGCGACGGGGTACCCCCACCAAAAAAGATCGAGGTCAACGGGCCGGTGTCGGCCAAGCCATGCTCGTGCCGCATGTCGGCAATCAGCGCCCTCTCCCAAAGCCCATGATCGACCCCGTCGCGCACATGGCTGTTGAAATCGCAATAGGGGCATTTCTTCAGGCAGAAGGGCCAGTGGATGTAGAGCGCGCGGGCCATGGTAATCCTATTGTTTCAGTCGGCGTTAACCGCGACAAGCCCAAACCGCATCGGATGGGACGGGTGTTCAAGACCATTGCGCTGACTGCGGCAGCAGGTGTCTTGCTTGGCGGCAATGCAGTGGCCGATGCCGGGCTGCACCCGTTCGATGCCGAATTGCTGCGCACCCATAACGAAGCGCGCAGCGATTTCGGTGCGAAACCGCTGCGCTGGAACGAAGACCTGGCAAACGATGCCCATGCCTATGCCAAGACGCTCGCACGGCAAGGCCGCCTCGAGCATGCGCCAGCCATCGCGCGGCGCGGTGCCGGAGAGAACCTGTGGCAGGGCACCGACCGCCAGTTCACCGCGAGCGACATGATCGGACGCTTCGTCGAGGAAAAGCGCTGGTTCAAGCCGGGCACCTTTCCCGATGTCTCGACCACCGGCAACTGGGTCGATGTGGGGCATTACACGCAGGTCGTCTGGCCGTGGACCGAAGAGGTCGGCTGCGCGGTGGCGAGCAACGGGCGGGACGAATTCCTCGTCTGCCGTTATCTCCCGTCCGGCAATGTCTACGACTGGCCGATCGCTCCCAGGTAGTCAGTGGCTGAACTGGTCGGTGACGAGCTTTGCAAACGCATCGGCGCGGTGGCTGATCGCGTGCTTCGCCTCGGGAGCAATTTCCGCAAAAGTCTTTTCGCGTCCTGAGGGGACGAACACCGGATCGTAGCCGAAGCCCAGCGTGCCGCGCGGCGGCCAGGTGAGCGAACCGGCGCATTTGCCTTCGTACACCGCGTGCTCCCCATCCGGCCAAGCCAGCGCAAGCACGCAATGGAACGCGGCACTACGGTCGGCGTCGGGGCCGATCTGCTGGAGCATCCCTTCGACCTTGCCCATCGCCATGTACCAGTCCCGGCCCGGAGCTCCCTCGAACCATTGCCGCTCCGCCCAGTCGGCGGTGTAGACGCCGGGGCGGCCGC
>JBGSPZ010000309.1:0-8348 GCA_041738375.1 Parerythrobacter sp.
CCGATGATGCCGGGAGCGGGGTTGCGGTCCAGCTCAGCGACGAGGTTGGCCAGCTTGCCCGGCGCGCGGCGACGGACCAGCGAACCGTCATGGATGGTGCACACCCCGGCGCTGTCATAGCCGCGATATTCCATCCGCCTAAGGCCGTCGACCAACCGGTCGGCAACCGTTTGCTGGCTCACAATTCCGATAATGCCGCACATGGAGCTTCTGCTTTCTTTACAATGTGTAGGGGACCCGGATGCCCGGCATCGCTGCCGGAAAATCCTTGGTATTTCGTGTAATCAGGATCGCACCGTTCACCTGAGCGGTGGCGAGGATATAGGCGTCTATCAACTTCATCCGAGAACGGGAGCGGATATCGGCTGCCGCCATGGCAATCCGGGCATCCAGCTCGACAATTTCGAGATTGGAGAGCGCATGGCGGAGGGTATCCCGCTCATCGAGCGATTCGCCGGCCAGCACTTCGGTCCAGACGATCCGGCTGATCCGGTGGCTGCGGTATCGCCCGAGTTCGCCGATGGCTTGCGGCTTTCGCTTCAGCCAGTCGACCACGATGCTGGTGTCGAAGAAGGGTGCCGACATCGATCAGATATCTTCGTAAGGTCGGCGATCTTCGCGAATGGCGCGCTGGTATTCGACCCCGTCGGAGATGTCTTCGCGATCTTCCCACAATCCGGCCCATCGCTGAATCCAGTCGTTGTTGTCGGCGTTCTGCACGAGATAGAGCTTAACCGCTTCACGGATGATCGCAGCGCGCGAGCTTTTGCGCTTGGTTGCCAGGGCATCGAGCTGGGCGATGTCGTCATCGGGTATGTCGGTCAAAATCCGCATCGTCGGCGCTCGCTCAAGGAAGGAGCCGGATGGCTCATGATATAATGATATCATATCATGATATCATGTCAACCGACTCTCGCGACACTTTTGCCCGGCGCGCGCTGTCGCCCCACAGGTAAAGCCCGGCCGCGATGATGATCGCAGCACCGCCGAGCGAAACCAGATCGGGAACATCGCCAAACCACCACCAACCGAGCACGACGGCTACCAGCAGCTGGATATAGGTCATCGGCGCGATGGTCGCCGCACCGGCTCGCGTGGTGCCGAGATAGACCATCCAGTGCGCGGTGCTGGCGGTCAGCGCCACCAGTGCGCAGCGTGCGACGACGTCCCAGCTCGGCCAGCCGAACTGGAGAATCTCGGCGCCGCTGGCCCGCCCAACGAACATCGCAACGATCAGGACCGGCGCAGCACCCAGCGCCATGAAGGCCTGCATCGATAGGGCGCTGCCCTGCCCCGCGACTGCGCGGTTGCCCATGACGATGAAGCTGAAGAACAGCGCGCTGCAGATCGGCAGGATGGCCACCCAGCCGACCTCGGCGAGGTTCGGTCGAAGCACCACCAGCACGCCGACGAAAGCGATCAGCGAGGCGACGAAGCTTGCCGGGCGCACCTTTTCCTTGAGGATCGGACCGCTCAGCAAGGCAGTGAAGATCGGCGAGACGAAAATCAGCGCGGTGGCCTCAGCCAGCGGCATGAGGAACACGCCAGTAAAGAAGCAGATCGTCGCCATCGCGAGGCAAAAGCCGCGCCCGAACTGGATCAGCGGGCTGGCAGGGATGAAGCCCTTCCTCCCTTCCGACCGCGCCAGCAAGGCCGACAACGCAACCGCGCCGATGGTGAACCGCAAGGCCGCGACCGCGATCGGCGACCACTGCCCGGCCATCGACTTGATCACTGCATCGCCGACCGCCAGCAGGGCAAAACCTGCCAGCGCGATCAGCACGCCGGAGCGTTCGTCGTGTTGCATGTCGGAATGGTCCCGCAGAAATTGCCCACGGGCCGCTACGCCGTCTGCACCCGCTTGCAAAGCCCCGAAGGCGCTCAATCCAGCGTGGTGGCCGCAGCGATCCGTCGTTCGAACTCGCGGTCGGCTACCGCGCCCGATTTCTCGGCGATGGCGTATTTGTCCTTCTCACCTATGGTTCGCGCGAGGATCAGTTCGCCCAGCAGCCCCACCCCGATCAATTGTCCGCCGGCGAGCACCAGCAGCATACCGAACAGCAGCGAAGGGCGATCGCCGATCGGGCCCATGCCCAGCGCCCACAGGACGCTGAGATAGGCCAGGATCGCGCCACCAATGACCGAAGCGACCAGACCCGTGCCGCCGAACAGGTGGAGCGGGCGCGCGCCGTAGCGCGTGGTGAGCCACACGGTCAGGAGATCGAGCGCACCCTTGACCAGCCGCTTGGCACCGAATTTCGATTTGCCGAAGCGGCGGGCGCGATGCTCGACCGGGATCTGCGCGATGCGGAAACCGCGCGCATGGAGCAGCGCGGGGACGAAGCGGTGCAGTTCGCCATAGAGGTTGAGTTCGCCGAGCGTTTCGCGGCGATAGGCCTTGAACCCGCAGTTGTGATCGTTGAGATCGAGCCCGAAGGCCTTGTTCACCGCGCCGTTGAACAGTTTCGACGGCAGTGTCTTGTCGACCGGATCGTTGCGCACCTGCTTCCAGCCGGAAACGACGTCCGCCCCTTGGTCAAGCGCGGCAAGGAAATTGCCGATCTCGCAGGGATTATCCTGCAGGTCCGCATCCATGCTGAACACGACGTCGCCCTGCGCGACACCGAACCCGGCGGAAAGCGCCGCCGACTTGCCGAAATTGCGCCGGAAACGCAGCAGCGAGACGCGCGGATCGGTTTTCGCGAGTTGGCGGACGACCTGCGTGCCTGCATCGGTGCTGCCGTCGTCGACGAAGACCAGTTCAAAGCTCTTGCCCAGCGCGTCGCAGTTCTCGACGATCTCGCGATACAGGATTTGGAGGCTTTCGTGCTCGTTGAAAAACGGTATCACGAAACTGCAATCGGGGGCGGTGCCGAGCAATGGCTCGATCTTGCCTGCAAAGGACATGGCTAGCGGGTTCCCTCCAATGGTTAAGCTCGTGCTAGGCAAGGGATGGAAAGAAATCGTTAATGCTGTTTGGTAAGGATCGTTTGCGATGATCCTTTCGGCGCTCGCGACGCTGGGGGTGGCCTTGCTGGCGATGGCGCCGGGCGTCGCACTGATGCGTGATCGGGCGACGCGACCCGGCCAGTTTGCCGCAGCTGCCGTAGCTTCCTTAGTCGTGACTATGCTGGCGACCGCGCTGCTCGGTGCCGCCTGGCACGGGATCACTGGGGGCAGCCTGCCAGCCATGACCCTGGTGCCGGTGTCGCTTGTCGCGCTGGTTATCGCCTTGCGGCTCCGCCCGCTTGAGCCAGTTGGCCGGCCAGCGATCGAATGGGAAGGCCTGGCGATTGCCGCGGTCATGGTCGGCTTCGGTTTCCTGACCCAGTCCCTCGCCATCGTCGAGGGCCGCGACGGTTCGCTGCTGGTCCATGCCTGGTACAATGCCGACTGGTTCAAGCACCTCGGCCACGTTGCCGGGCTGGCCGATTACGGCGTACCGGCGCGCGACATCTTCAACGCCGGCGAACTGCTGCATTACTACTGGCTGAGCTATCTGCTGGCGGGAGCCGGTGCAGCGATCGGCGGCGACCACTGGGCGGCACTGGCCACGGCGCAGGCGGTGATAGTCGCACTGCTGTGCATGGTGCTCTACGGCGCACTGCGCCTTGTCGCCACTTCGCGCAAGGCAGCATTCATCGTCGGCCTGTGCGCCTTCTTCCTCTGCGCACCGCTGAGCGATGCGGGTGAATTCCTGATCTACGGTGCCGATGCGATGATGAACGCTGCGCGCGCGCCGCGCGGCCCCGAACTGCTGGGCTTCGTGCAGTATATCCCGCAGCATGCCCTCGTTCTGGCCATGTTGCTGGCGTGGTTCCTGCTCGATCGGCCGGAGCGCGAAAGTGACCGCCTGCCCAGACTATTGGGGCTGGCGTCGCTCGCTTCGGCGCTCGCTGTCTCAACCCTGCTCGGTGCCATGGTGCTCGCGGTCTATGGCTTGGTCCAGTTGTGGCGGCGGCGCGAAAAGGCGCTGGTGGAGGTGGCAGCGATGGCTGTCATCTCGGCGCTGCTGGTGCTGGCGTTGAACGTGATACAGCTGAACAACCCCGCCTCGGCGATCGACAGCCCCTTGCTCACCAATGCGGTCGAGCCAGGCTCGCTGCCGGTGCGGATCATGAACAGCATGACGATTATCCTGACCAAGCTTGGCCTGCCGTTGCTGGTGGCGGCAGTCGCCCTCACTCGGTGGAAGCCGCAAACTGCCGATCAGCGCGATGCATGGCGCTTGGTCATGGTCCTGTTTGCGATTGCACCCGTAGCTCTGGTCGCATCGGAAGTCCTGCTCAGCCCGCGGCTGGGATTCGAGGCACGGCTACGGATACCCAGCCTGCCCGCCCTGGGTATCGCCCTCGTGCTCGCTGCCGCGCTGGCGGCTGCGTTGTCGGCTTCGCGCAAGCATGTCGCCGGCGCGATTGCGGCGCTCACGGCGCTGACGGTGGTAGCGCTTCCCAGCATCGTCATCCGCACTGCCTGGCACGGCAATCTGCGCGACAGCTTCACCACCGTCATCCCGCAGCATGACCGTTTGGTCCTCGCCCATCTTGCCGCCCACTCGCAGCCGCGCGATCAGGCGTGGCAATATCCTGAAGCGCCCTTCCTCGCCGAGCCGCCCGGCCGCGATGCCTGGGTCGTGACGCAGGCGGGGCGCTCCGTCACCGGCTCGCAAAGGGCGACCGACTATGCGAGCGCAGTCCCACGGATCGAGGCCGCAACCCGCTTCTACGAAGGAGTGCCGGATACGCTCATCCCGAACACAGTGAGCTGGGTGTACCTCTCCCGCGCTTTGCATGCGCAGACCTACGACCAGCTCGTATCCCGGATGAGAAAAGAAAAGGGTTGGGCACAGGCGGTATGCTACGCAGATGCATGCCTGTTCGAGCGCGCATCCGCCGAGAGGTAGTACGCCGCGAGGCCGCAGAGCGCATCTCCTGCGATCGTGACCAGGCGGGTCAGAATTGCGAACACGGCAATGCCTGCCGCAGGTGCAAAAGGCGCGGCAAGGACCAGCAGCACCGATTCGCGGATGCCCAACCCGCCCGGCGCCACCGGTACGAGGAACCCTGCGATCCACGCGATCATGAACAGCGCTGCGATCATGGCCGGGTTCGGCAGAACAAGCGCATAGGCGGCAAGAACGTAAGTCAGCGTCCCGAACCCGCTGAAAAAGCACAGTTGCCAACCGAAAGCCTGCGCGATCTCGCCGCGCGAAAGCTTCACCAACAACGCACCGACCACCGCAATTACGACCACGCCGGCCAGCCCCTGAAGCAGCGCAAATGCCGCCGCGATGGTCAGTGCGGAGGGTAGATGGATGAGCGCTTCGAGCAGGCTCGAACGGGCCATTCCACCTTGGCTCCAGCCCCGTCGAGCGCCAAGAACCTGCCTTGACGCGTATTGGAAGACCGAACCCGGAATGTATTTTGCGATCACCCCCGGGCCGTAGACCGCAAGCACTTCGCGCCACGGATTGTCGGACCGCCCCGAAGCGCACCCGGTCCACCCGCGCGCCAGAAGAGCAAGCAAGGCGGCATAGCCCACCGCACATGCCGCACCCAGCATCCAGCCTGATGGTCCGAGCCGCGCAGCCACGCTTGCGGTATCAAGCCGCGCGAGCGCGAAGCCGATATATGTCAGCCCGATGGCAAAGGCGGCATAGCCCAGCCACCTGATCGCCCCTGCAATCCACGGCCGCTTGTGCAGGGGCCGGTCGGCCGATTCAGCCATTGCGGGTCAGCAGACTCGTGTGGTCGGGATAGGGCACGCAGAACGAGCGGCCGTGATAATGACGCTCGGTCAATCCGCACCTTTCGATCCCTCCGCGATATCGCGATCGCCCGGAATCGTCGAACAGGATCGCACCATTGGGGGCAAGCCGCGATTTGGCTTTCTCGAGGCAGGCAACGCGCTCGCGGCCATCGACCACGATCAGGTCGAACATATCGCTGCACTCCTCGATCGCATCGACGTAGCTCGCCGTGTCGATCGAACGATGCATCAGTCGTACATTGCCGAACGGCTTCGTCTGCGTCTCGAATTTCCCTAGCCAGTCGGCATCGTGTTCGACCGAGATCACTTCGCTAGCGCGGCGGGCAAGCCAGACCGTGCTGGCCCCCGCACCCCACTCGAACACCCGCGCGCCCGGACGCGCGGCGAGGAACCGCTCGACCTCGCGGGTCGCTGCGACATTCCACCACGGGAGGTCGAGCTCGACCATCCGCTCCGTATCGTAGATCGCCAGCAGCGATGCGGCCCAGCGTCGCCAACCATAGGGCGATCCATCACGTGCCGATTGCCCGAAGCGCATGAGCGGAGCCCATCCTGCCAGCCCCTGCATGGTGTCGACATATCGGCCCTTGAGCATGTGCATTGCGATCCTCCTGAGGCCTTGCGGCTAGCAAGAAAGAATTAACCAAAAGATACCAGAAGGGAGCGGCATTTCGGTCGGGCCGACTGCCACCGGCTGCGGACCGAGGCGAAGGGATTGGTTTAGGAAAAAATAAGGTTTCCTGCCTATTCACCTTCTCTCGCAAGTCCATCTTCGCTGTGCAGCGTGGAGGGGCAGCAATGAACAGTTATCGAGTTGGGGGCCGTAATGAGCGCATTCGGACGGAAGAACGGACCAGGCGGAATGTCGCCCGGAGCGCGTCCTTCATTCGGTGTCGCCCGCCCGATGCAGGGTGGCGGTGCCAAGCCGCCTGCCGAAGCGCTTCCTCCGGGCGGTGAACAATTCCCGCCGCTCCCCGGCGAGACTTTGACAGGGGCGTCTTCAAGCGCCCCGCCGAACAAGAACGACGCGATGACCCGCCTGACCGATCGGGCAAACCAGATTCACGAACAGCAGGACATCGGCGGGTTCGAAGCCAGCGTTCACAAAATCAAGGAGCAGGTGCTCCCTCGCCTGCTCGAACGCGTCGATCCCGAAGCGGCAGCGACTCTTTCAAAAGAAGAGCTTTCGGAAGAATTCCGTCCGATCATCATGGAAGTGCTGGCCGAGCTAAAGGTAACGCTCAACCGGCGCGAGCAGTTCGCGCTGGAAAAGGTGCTGATCGACGAGCTGCTCGGCTTCGGCCCGCTCGAGGAACTGCTCAACGATCCGGACGTGTCCGACATCATGGTCAACGGCCCCGAGCAGACCTACATCGAAAAGAAGGGCAAGCTTACGATCGCACCGATCCGGTTCCGCGACGAACAGCATCTGTTCCAGATCGCCCAGCGGATCGTGAACCAGGTCGGCCGCCGCGTCGACCAGACCACCCCGCTCGCCGACGCCCGCCTCAAGGACGGCAGCCGTGTGAACGTCATCGTGCCGCCGCTGAGCTTGCGCGGTACCGCGATCTCGATTCGCAAATTCTCCGAGAAACCGATCACCCTCGACATGCTCAAGGACTTCGGCTCGATGAACGACAAGATGTGCACCGCGCTCAAGATCGCGGGCGCATGCCGGATGAACATCGTCATCTCGGGCGGTACCGGTTCGGGTAAGACCACGATGCTCAACGCCCTGTCGAAGATGATCGACCCGGGCGAGCGTGTGCTGACGATCGAAGACGCGGCCGAACTTCGCCTGCAGCAGCCGCACTGGCTGCCGCTGGAAACCCGCCCGCCGAACCTCGAAGGCCAGGGCGCGATCACCATCGGCGACCTCGTGAAGAACGCCCTGCGTATGCGCCCTGACCGCATCATCCTGGGCGAAATTCGCGGTGCGGAGTGTTTCGACCTGCTCGCGGCGATGAACACCGGCCACGACGGTTCGATGTGTACGCTGCACGCCAATAGCCCGCGCGAATGCCTGGGCCGTATGGAAAACATGATCCTGATGGGTGACATCAAGATCCCCAAAGAAGCCATCAGCCGCCAGATCGCCGAATCGGTCGATCTGATCGTGCAGGTGAAGCGCCTGCGCGACGGTTCGCGCCGCACCACCGAGGTAACCGAAGTGATCGGTATGGAAGGCGACGTGATCGTCACACAGACGCTGTTCAAGTTCGAATATCTCGACGAAGGCGAAGACGGCAAAATCCTCGGCGAATTCCGTTCGAGCGGCCTGCGCCCCTACACTCTCGAAAAGGCCCGCCAGTTCGGCTTCGACCAGGCCTATCTGGAAGCCTGCCTCTGATCCGTCAGTGATTGCCGAATGACAGGAACGCCGCGCGCTCGTCGAACGCGCGCGGGGTGATCGCGAGCGCCGAGCTCCGGGCCTTCTCCACGCAACCTTTGTCGCGCAGCTTGCTGCAGGCATCGGCCAGCACGACATATTGCTCGCTCGATCGCCAGCCGGTGCGGTCAAGTTCCTCGATCAATTTGCGGGCAATTGCGCCGTTGCCGAACGCGAGCGCGGCCCGCGC
>JBGSPZ010000348.1:0-5005 GCA_041738375.1 Parerythrobacter sp.
CGCGCAAGCAGTTCGGCGTCCCGATCGCGACATTCCAGGCCGTGGCGCACCGCCTCGCCGACATGAAGATCGCCCATACCAAGGCGCGCGCGACGCTGCTTTACACCACCGCGCTGCTCGATGCCGGACGCGCCACGCCCAAGGATATCGCGATCCTCAAGGGCCAGACCGGCAAGCTGGGCCGCGCATTGGGCGAAGCCGCGATCCAGACCCATGGCGGAGTGGGCATGACCGACGAGCTCAGCGTCAGCCACCTGCACAAGCGCATCCTCGCCAACGACGCACTGCTCGGCAATGCGGAGTATCATCTGCGCAAGGTGGGGACCCTGGCCTAGCGCGGGAGCGGGTGAAACGAGACGGTGCCGGGGATCAACCACAACGCAGATTTCCCAAGCCGAAGCCATGCCCCAGACGCGAAGTATCCCGCGATTTCCGCAATAGCTGCCCCGATGAATGCCAGCGCCGCGTTGATCAATAGACCCCGATCAGCTTCGCACTGGCCACCAGGAGAACGATGCCAAGTGCCTTCAACACCATCGGCGAGGACAGCCGGATACCGAGCGTTGTTCCGATGACCGCACCAACCATCACCGCCGCCGCATAGAGGGGCAGGTTCGATGGCAGCGATTGGACCGAAGTCAAATTGCCCAGCAAACCCGACGCTGAATTGCAAAGGATGAACACCGCCGCGACGCCCGAAGCGGGCTTTGGCGGCGACCACGCAAGGAACAGCAGCAGCGGCGACAGGAAGATGCCCCCGCCGGTGCCCGTCAACCCGGACAGGAGCCCGATTCCCGCGCCGCACAGGATGGCCGGCACTATCGGCGGGTCACTAGCTTGTGTGGCCGATTTCAGTTCCTTCGGCCACAGCAAGCGAACTGCCGACAGGAACAGCACACCACCGACAAGCGGTCGATACAGTTCGCCGGGCAAGCTGACCCACCCCCCGATGAAAGCGAACGGAATCGCACCGAGCAAGAACGGCCAAAGCGTTCGCCAGCGAAACAGCCCGGCCCGCGCGTATCGAACTGACGCGAAGGTGGCGACTATGATGTTGAGGACAAGCGCAGTTGGCCGCATGACCGTCGCCGGAATGCCGAACAAGGCCATGAGCGCAATGTAGGCGGACGCTCCGGCATGGCCGACGCTGGAATAGAGCGCGGCGCCAATCAACATGCACAAAGCCAACGCCGCATCGGCCGCCGTTACGTCGAACATCGAAACACCCCTGCGCTCAACGCTTAGATGAGAGCTATTCGAACGCCCACCCCCAAACCGCAGGCGTCGCCCTTCTCCGCCGCAGTCATTGCCGACCCCCGTTTTGAAACCGGATTTGACCGGCTCAGGACCGCTCAAGGCTGTTAGCTATTCGGCTTTCCGGGGGCACTTTGGAGCGGGTGAAGGGAATCGAACCCTCGTCGTCAGCTTGGGAAGCTGCTGCTCTACCATTGAGCTACACCCGCGCGCAGGCGAAGGCGCAAAGACACCAGCTTGGGTGGCGCGTCAATATGTCTTTTGCCGATAGCGCGCGTGCCGCGCCTGAAAGAGACGCTTGTTTTTCAATCGCCGCCTGTGCTGCCATGGGGCTGGACATCGCGGGCAAGACATTGCAGCGCATCCCGCAGCCAAACTGCCGTTACAACCAACCGGGCGACGAATGACCACCCCCCTGACCCATCTCCAGCGCCTCGAGGCCGAGAGCATCCACATCATGCGCGAGGTGGTGGCCGAGGCCGAGCACCCGGTGATGCTCTATTCGATCGGCAAGGACAGCGCGGTGATGCTGCATCTGGCGAAGAAGGCTTTCTTCCCCTCGCCGCCGCCGTTCCCGCTGCTGCATGTCGATACGACGTGGAAGTTCAAGGACATGTACGCGCTGCGCGAGAAGAGCGCGCGCGATGCAGGGATGGAGCTGCTGGTCCACCGCAACCCGGAGGCGATGGAGCGCGGGATCAACCCGTTCGACCACGGGCCGCTGCACACCGATATGTGGAAGACCGAGGGGCTGAAGCAGGCGCTCGACCAATACGGTTTCGACGCGGCATTCGGCGGCGCGCGGCGCGACGAGGAAAAGAGCCGGGCCAAGGAACGCATCTTTTCCTTCCGCACCGCCGCCCACGGGTGGGATCCCAAGAACCAGCGCCCCGAGCTATGGAACCTCTACAACGCCCGCAAGAAGAAGGGCGAGAGCATCCGCGTGTTCCCGATCTCCAACTGGACCGAGCTCGACATCTGGCAGTATATCCACCTCGAGAAGATCGAGATCGTGCCGCTCTATTTCTCCGCCGTCCGGCCGACCTTCGAGTACCAGGGCGGGCTGTTCATGGCCGACGATATCGAGCGGGTGGAGCGGGTGATGGGCAAGCGGCCCGAAATCACCGAACGATCCATCCGCTTCCGCACGCTCGGCTGCTTCCCGCTGACCGGCGCGGTCGAAAGCACGGCTGCAACGCTGCCCGAGATCATTCAGGAAATGCTGCTCACCACCACCAGCGAACGGCAGGGCCGGGTGATCGACAAGGACGGCGGCGACGCGTCGATGGAGAAGAAGAAGCAGGAGGGGTACTTTTGACCCGCCACGGAATGCGAAGCGTTCCGAAGGGTCAACCCCCGCGCAGGCGGGGGTCGCGTGCCGCCACAGGCCGACGAGGCCGAGAACGATCCCAGCTTTCGCTGGGATGACGGATTGAGACTATGACCGAACCGATTTACGAAACCGAAGCGCTGATTGCCGAGGATATCGACGCCTATCTCGAGCGGCACCAGCACAAGACCATGCTGCGCTTCATCACCTGCGGCAGCGTGGACGACGGCAAGTCCACGCTGATCGGGCGGCTGTTGTATGACAGCAAGATGATCTTCGAAGACCAGCTCGCCGCGCTCGAAAGCGACAGCAGGCGGGTCGGGACGCAAGGAGGCGAGATCGATTTCGCGCTGCTGGTCGACGGGCTGGCGGCGGAGCGCGAGCAGGGCATCACGATCGACGTCGCCTATCGCTTTTTCGCGACCGAGAGGCGCAAGTTCATCGTCGCCGACTGCCCGGGGCACGAGCAGTATACGCGCAATATGGTGACCGGCGCTTCCACAGCCGACCTCGCGGTGATCCTGATCGATGCGCGCAAGGGCGTGCTGGTGCAGACCCGCCGCCACAGTTTCCTGTGCCACCAGCTCGGCATCCGCAACATCGTGCTGGCGGTCAACAAGATGGACCTGGTGGGCTACGATCAAGCGACCTTCGACGCGATCGTCGCCGATTATGCCGCCTTCGCGGAAAGCATCGGGATCGAGGATTTCGTGGCCCTGCCGATTTCCGGCTTCAAGGGCGACAACATCACCGCACCCTCGCCCAACACGCCATGGTACGACGGGCCGTCGTTGATCGAACACCTCGAGAGCGTAGAAGTCCGCGCGGCGGTCGATGTCGACAAGCCGTTCCGCATGCCGGTGCAGTGGGTCAACCGCCCCAATCTCGACTTTCGCGGGTTCTCCGGGCTGATCGCGACCGGCTCGGTCAAGCCAGGCGACCCGGTGCGAGTGCTGCCGTCGGGCAAGACCACCACCGTCAAATCGATCGCGTCGTTCGATGGCGACATGGCGCAGGCGCAGGCGGGCCAGTCGGTCACCATCTGCCTCGACGACGAGGTCGATTGCAGCCGGGGTAACGTGCTCGCCGCTGCCGACGATCCGCCCGAGGTGGCCGACCAGTTCGAGGCGACCGTGGTCTGGCTCGACGACGAGGCGCTGCTGCCGGGGCGCGGCTACTGGCTGAAGCTGGCGACCCAGACCGTCTCCGCCTCGGTTGCCGAGCCGAAATACGAAATCAACGTCAACACCATGCAGCATCTGGCGGCGAAGACGCTGGAACTGAACGCTATCGGCGTCGCGGAAATCACCACCGACCGGCCTCTGGTGTTCGAATCCTACGCCGACAACCGCACGCTGGGCGGGTTTATCCTGATCGACAAGGTGACCAACCGCACCGTCGGCGCAGGCATGCTCCATTTCAGCCTGCGCCGCGCTCAGAACGTCCATTGGCAGGCAACCTCGGTCACCCGCGAGGACCATGCCGCGCTCAAGAACCAGAAGCCGCTGGTGCTTTGGTTCACCGGCCTGTCGGGATCGGGCAAATCGACCATCGCCAATGAGGTCGAGATCGGTCTGAAACGGATGAACCGCCATACCTTCCTGCTCGACGGCGACAACGTGCGCCACGGGCTGAACAAGGATCTGGGCTTTACCGATGCCGACCGGGTGGAGAACATCCGCCGTATCGGCGAAGTGGCGAAGCTGATGGCCGATGCCGGGCTGATCGTGCTGACCGCCTTCATCAGCCCGTTTCGCGCGGAGCGGCAGATGGTGCGCGACATGCTGCCCGACGGCGAATTCCTCGAGATCTTCGTCGACACGCCGCTGGAAGTTGCCGAGGGGCGCGACGTCAAGGGCCTCTACAAGAAGGCGCGCGAGGGCAAGCTCAAGAATTTCACCGGGATCGACAGCCCCTATGAAGCGCCCGAGCGGCCCGACATCGTGGTCAACACGGTGGCGATGACGCCCGCCGAAGCCGCCGAATACATCATCAGGCAGATTGCAGACCGGATATGACCGATACCGATCTCGCCGCCGCGCTCGCCGCCAGTGCCGGGCGCATCGCGCTCGAGATCCAGCACTCGGGCCTGCTCGCCGGCAAGCCGATGGGCGATGCGGCGGACAAGGCAGTAAACCAGTTCCTCGTCCACGCCATCCGCCAGGCCCGCCCGGAGGATGGCTTGCTGTCCGAAGAGAGCAAGGACACGCCCGAGCGGCTTGCCAAGGATCGGGTGTGGATCATCGATCCCATCGACGGGACGCGCGAATACAGCGAGGCGCGGTCGGACTGGGCGATCCATGTCGCTCTGGCAGTGGGCGGGGAAGCCACGCTCGGTGCGGTCGGCCTGCCGGGCCTCAATCTGGTGCTGCGGTCGGACCAGCCGCAGCCGCTGGCGGAAGCCGCAGAGCGCCCGAGACT
>JBGSPZ010000171.1:0-2300 GCA_041738375.1 Parerythrobacter sp.
TTGTCGAGCCAGCCGCCGGCCGGTGAGCCGTCACCAGCCAGCGCCAGCGCCGCCCCGCCCAGCAGGATCGAGGCGAGATAGGGTTCGGCCAGCAAATGCGCGCCGAACGGCTCGGCGATCGCCACCAGATCAGCCATCGAACCGCCTAGGCCACCTCGATCTTCGGCAAAGGGCAGGGCGAGCAGGCCGAGCTCGGCGAATTGCTGCCATACCTCGCGTGACCAGCCCGCATCCGAGCGGACGATCGCGTTGCGCCGGTCGAAATCGTAATTCTTCAGCAGGAAGGCCGAAACGCTGTCGCGCAGCATCTGCTGTTCGTCGGAGAAGGTGAAGTCCATCGGTTCAGCCCTCCCGCCCGACGGTGCGCGCGATCAGGTCGCGCTGGACCTCGTTAGACCCGGCGTAGATCGACGTCGCGCGGCTGTTGAGATACCATGGCATGGCGATCAGATCGAGGTCGCTGCCGAGCGGCTCGACATTGGCGCCGACGCGCAAGGCTTCGAGCTGCAGGGGCAGCGCCTCGTTGCCGACGGCCTGCGTCAGCATCACCGTAACGCGCTGGGTCAGCTCGGAATTCATCGTCTTGTTGATCGACGGGTAGGCCGGGTCTTGGGCGATCGGGTGGCCGCTCACCGCCAGCTTCTCGAAATGTTCGAAACTGGCGATGTCGGCTTCCAGCTCGCCGATATCGCGCAGGAACACCGGGTCCTCCGCCAGCATGCTGCCGAAGCCGCTGGGAGTGGTTTGCGCTGCCTCGCGGATTCGCTCCAGCCCACGCTTGAGCGTGGGACTTTGCGCCCCGCCGCCGCGTTCGTGCGTGAGCAGATGCTTGGCGACCGACCAGCCGTCGTTCTCCGCCCCGACGCGGCCCGACTGCGGGACGCGGACATCCTCGAAAAAGACCTCGCACTGCTCGGGGAAGCCGTCGAGCCCGACGATCGGGCGCACCGTCATGCCCGGATAATCCATCCGGTCGAGCAGCAGGAAGGTGATGCCCTGCTGCTTCTTGCCGCTGTTGTCGGTCCGCACGAGCATGAACATGCGGTTCGCGTGATGCGCGTAGGTGGTCCAGATCTTCGAGCCATTGATGATATAGTCGTCGCCATCGGGTTCGGCGCGGCACTGGAGCGAGGCGAGGTCGGAACCGGAATTGGGCTCCGAATAGCCCTGCGCCCAGAAATCCTCTCCCTTGAGGATGCCAGGGAGGTATTTCGCCTTCTGTTCTTCGGTTCCGATGTCGATCAGCAGCGGGCCGACCATGCCCACCCCCTGCGGCAACAGCGGCGGCAGGTCGCGTTTGCGGTATTCCTCGGCGAAGATGTACTTCTGTTCGACCGACCAACCGGTGCCGCCGTGGTCCTTCGGCCAGTGCGGCGCGGACCAGCCTTGCCGGTAGAGGATGCGGTGCCACTCCATCACCTGGTCGAACTGCGCGAACACGCTCGTCAACTTGCGCCCCGCCTCGCGGATCGCGGGGGTTGGCGCGGTGTCGAGGAAAGCACAAACCTCCGCGCGGAAAGCCTCCAGCTCGGGGCCGAAATCGATGTTCATCGTCGTTGATCCTGTCCCTATTTCGGCGGCATACGGATGCCGCCGTCGAGGCGGAACTGGTGGCCGTTGATGTATCCGTTGCGCGCGATCTCGAGCACCAGCGAGGCGAATTCCTCCGGGTGGCCGAGCCGCTTGGGGAACGGGACGCTGGCGTTCAATTGCGCCCACATCGGCGGGTTGCGGTCCTTCATGCCCAGCATCAGCGGAGTGGCGAAGATGCCCGGCATGATCGAATTGACCCTGATGCCGAGGTCCATCAGGTCGCGCGCCATCGGAAGGACGAGGCCATTCACCCCCGCCTTGCAGCTGCCGTAGATCACCTGCCCGATCTGCCCGTCCTGCGCCGCGACGCTGGCGGTCAGGATGATCGCGCCGCGCTCGCCGTCCTGGGTCACCGGTTCGCTGTTCGCCATGCCCAGTGCGGAGATCGAGGCGACACGATAGCTGGCGACGAGGATGCCCTCGGCTCCGAAGGCATAGTCTTCGGTCGGGAGCCGCTTGAAGCCGCCCGCCTCCTTGTCCCAGCCGAGCGTCTTGCCGCGCTTGCTCGCCATCGCGCAGTGAAGCGTCAGCCGTTCCTGCCCATGCGCGGCGCGGGCGGCGGCGAAACCGCCCTCGACCGATTGCTCGCTCATGATGTCGACATGGTGGAATGTGCCGCCGATCTCCTGCGCAGCCGGCTTCAAGGTCGCGATCTTCGACATCAACGACGAGGCGGGCGAAGCGACTGCGCAGGAGATCGGCGGCAC
>JBGSPZ010000422.1:0-4271 GCA_041738375.1 Parerythrobacter sp.
GCCGCGCAAGGCATCGCGTCCGCTCACGATGGCTATGCCCCCGTGATTGCGTCGCCAGAGGTTGATCTTGTCTATGTCGCCTTGCCCACATCACTCCATGCCGAATGGACCATAAGGGCTGCCGAGGCGGGGAAGCATGTGCTGTGCGAGAAGTCATTCGCGATGGACAGCGCCGAAGCTGCGGCAATGCTGGAGGCGGGGGAAGCGGCGGGGGTTCGCATCATCGAGGCCTTTCACTATCGCTACCACCCAGCTTTTCGGGCCTTCCTGGATATTGTCCAAGGGGGCGAAATAGGCACGATCACGATGATCGAGGCCGAATTCAGCGCGCCGATTGCCCCCACGCCGGGCGAATTCCGCTACAGCGCAGCGCTCGGTGGTGGGGCGATGCGCGATCTGGGGTGTTATGCGCTCAACTGGTGCCTCAGCCTCGACGATACCCCGATCACCGCGCTTGCGGTCGAAGCGGCGATGACGCCGGGCGGCGTCGATGAAAGCGTGCGCGCTTCGCTCGATTTTGCCTCGGGTGTCAGGGCGCAGGTGCGCACATCGATGGCGCAAGGGCAGCAGATCGTGCGCCACCTGCGGGTGGAGGGCAGCAAGGGCGCGGTCACATTCGAAAACCCGCTTGCACCCCACACCGGCAGCCGGATCATCCGCAAAGGCGCAGCCGACCTCACCTTCGATGCCACATCGGGTACCACATATTTCCACCAGCTTGCCGCGATCAGCGATGCGATCACAAGTGGCGCCCCCTTGCCGACAGAGGGCGCGGCGATCCTGCGGCAACAATCGGCGCTCGACCGCATTTGCGCGCGGTTCGGACACGAGGAGCACCCGCAATGAATCCGGCCAACGCCTCCCCCTCCGAGAACGGGTGGCTTGAAAGTTGCGCGATCTATCAGGTCTATCCACGCTCTTTTCAGGACAGCAACGGCGATGGCGTCGGCGATCTGGAGGGTCTGCGCCAGCGCCTCGCTTACATTGCCGCGCTGGGGGTCGATGCGGTGTGGATCTCGCCGTTCTATCCCAGCCCGATGAAGGATTTCGGCTATGACGTCGCCGATTATCGGGGTGTCGATCCCTTGTTCGGCACGCTGGACCAGTTCCGCGCCTTGCTGGGCGAGGCGCACGCGCTGGGGATCAAAGTGGTGATCGATCAGGTCTGGTCGCACACGTCCGACCAGCACCCGTGGTTTGCCGAAAGCCGTTCCAGCGCGGAGAATGACAAGGCCGACTGGTACGTCTGGGCCGACGCCAAGCCCGATGGCTCGCCGCCCAACAACTGGCTCTCGGTGTTCGGCGGCCCGGCCTGGACCTGGGATTCGGGGCGGCACCGGTTCTACCTGCACAATTTCCTCAGCGCGCAGCCGGATCTCAATTTTCACAATCCGGCGGTGCAGGATGCGGTGCTGGATGTGGCGCGGTTCTGGCTCGATCTGGGGGTCGATGGCTTCCGGCTCGATGTGTGCAATTTCTATTTCCATGACCGTTCGCTTGCCGACAATCCGGTGCGTACCGATGGCCGGCAAGGCCCCAAGCCGCATGACTGGCAGGCGCATGTGCATTGCCGCAGCCAGCCGGAAAATCTCGCATTCCTCTCCCGCTTGCGTGCCTTGGCCGATGAATATGGAGATCGCCTTCTGCTGGGCGAGATCGGCGACGACGACGGCATCACCCGGCAGATCGAGTACACGGCAGGCGAAAGCCGCCTGCACATGGCCTACAGTTTCGACCTGCTGACCCGCGATGGCTCGGCTGCGCGGCTGCGCGAAATCCTGCAGACCTGGATCGATGCGGGCGATGGCACGCCGGTCTGGGCAATCGGCAATCACGACGTTCCGCGGGTCGCAACACGCTGGGCTGGCGGAGACGCCGACCCGCGCAAGGCGCGACTGTTCGCGGCGTTCCTGACCAGCCTGCCCGGGCCGATCTGCATCTACCAGGGCGACGAACTGGGGCTGGAACAGGCGGACATCCCGTTCGAGGAATTGCGCGACCCCGAAGGCTTGGCCGGCTGGCCGCGCACCAAGGGCCGCGATGGTTGCCGCACCCCGATGGTGTGGGAAGCCGAAGCGCCCAACGCCGGTTTCAGCACGGCCGACCGGACGTGGCTGCGGGTCGAAGCTTCGCATGTGCCGCAATCGGTCGATCGGCAGATAGGCGATCACGGGTCATTGCTGAACCTGTATCGCCGTCTGCTCGCGATGCGTGCCACCCATTCTGTGTTTCGCAAGGGGCGAATGGCCCTTATGCCGCCTTCGGAAGGCGTGCTTGGCTGGGTGCTTTCGTGCGAAGGCCAGCGCGCAATTTGCGTTTTCAACTTCGGTCGGGAAACGGTCTTGATCGCGGCGCCTGTCGGCGCGGTTCCGACCACCGGCTTCGCCTCGAGCGAAAGGGCACGGGCGACGGATACGGGGATCGAGCTCGGCCCTTATGGCTTTGCCGTCATGGTCGGCGGCGCGGATTGACGCTGGTCATTTGGTCCCGCTTGGCGGTGCCGCGTGGCCCTCTTGCCGAAACAGCGCCAACCCGATCCACTCGGCGCGCCGCGCGAGGATGAACCGGTTGAACCCCAGCGCGGCGGCGACCGAGGTGACCAGCGTCACCACCATGAAATCGATGTAATGCAGGCCGACCCATGCGGCGAAGCCCTGGTTGAAGGTGAACAGGCCATAGAGCGCAATGCCGCTGACGACCCCCGCAATCGCCGCGCGCGCCGCCACGTTGCGGAACAATAGCCCGACGATGAAGGCGCTGAGGATCGGCATCGAGGACAAGCCGTTCAGCTGTTGCAGCAGGTTGATGATGCTTTCCGCATTCTGGAACACCGGCACCATGATCAGTGCGAGCACGGTTGCAATCACGCTGACAAACGCGCCCAGCTTCCAGTGGTCCCTGACCTTGCCGACAAAGCGCTCGTGGAAGTCGACCGAGTAGAGCGCCACGGTTGAATTCAGCACCGCGCTGAAGGTGGTGATGACAGCCGCCGCGACCATCGCAGCGAAGGCACCCGAGAGCCAGGTCGGCAACACTTCGGCCACCAGCCGGCCATAGGCGGCATCGCCGATGTCTCCGAACAGCTTGTAGGCGACCACGCCGGGGATCACCACAATCGGCGGGACCACCAGAATGCGCACGGCAGCGGCGGCGAACACGCCCTTCTGCGCCTCGCGCACCGTCGGTGCGGCCATCGCCTTCTGGGTGATGTTCTGGTTGGTCGACCAGTAGAAGATCTGGATGAACGCCATCCCGGTAAACAGCGTGTGGAACGGGATCGGGCTGTCGGCCGCGCCCACCATGCTTAGCCGCTCGGCCGGCACGCCGCTGACGATGTCGAAATCCACCGCCGCCAGCGCGAGGAACACGATCACCAGCGCCAGGCCGAGGATGCCGATACCGGAAAACGTGTCCATCACGGCGACGGCGCGCAGGCCCCCGAAGATGGTGTAGGCGGCGCTGATGACGGCCAAGCCGATGGCGAACCCAATCAGAGGCACGCTCTCGCCGAACAGCGACTGGAGGAACAGCCCGCCCGAATAAAGAGCGGCAGGCAGGTAGATCAGCACATTGCCGACCAGGAATATACCGGCAATCAGCGTGCGGATCGAGCGCCCGTCGTAGCGCCGCTCGAGCAGCTCGGTCACGGTGGTGCAGTTGTAGCGGTAATACAGCGGCACGAACACGAAAGCCAAGGTCATCAGTCCGACGAAACCGGCGATCTCCCACCATGCCAGCAGCAGCATCTGGTTGCCGTTCATGCCGACCAGTTGGTCGGTCGAGAGGTTGGTCAGGGTGATCGACCCGGCGACGAAGAACCAGGTCAGCCCCTTGCCGGCGAGGAACACGTCCTGCCCCGACCCGTCATGCGCCGAACCGGCTTTCTGGCCGCTGCGGACTTTCCACCAGGTCAGCAGCCCGACCAGCGCGGTCAGCCCGGCGAAAACCAGCAATTGCACCGCATCGATGCCCGCCCCGACCGAACCCATGCGACCCCCTCCCATCTTCCCGCTGGCATCCATCGCACAATCCGCGATAGACGCAAGCGCATGGAACCGACGATGCACCTGGGCGTGTGCTACTATCCCGAACACTGGCCCGAAACCCGCTGGGCCGAGGATGCGCGGCAGATGCGGGAAGTTGGCCTGACCCGCGTCCGCATCGGCGAATTCGCATGGAGCCGGATCGAGCCCGAGCCGGGCCGCTTCGACTGGGGCTGGCTCGACCACGCGGTCGACACGCTGCACGGCGCAGGGCTCGGCATCATCATG
>JBGSPZ010000436.1:0-2554 GCA_041738375.1 Parerythrobacter sp.
TAGGCCTGCTGCGGTCAGTTTGCTGACCACCTTCTGCACGGTGGGTGCGGGGAGACCGGTTTCCGCCGCCAGTTCGCCCGCGCTGGTGCGCGCGCCGCCGCAATGACGCGCGGCAGCGCTCATGGTGACGACGGCATAGTCGGCGAGGTTGGACAGGCGCATATTCTCAAATCAGACCAAATCGTTCCGATTTCACCTATGGATGCCGCGCCGCCCTTTCAACCGAAAAGCCTTTGTTGCGAGTCGTTAGCAGGAAGAGGCTATTCGCCCATGATCGGTTGAGGCTTCGCCTTCTCCGCCGCAATCCATGCTGCGACATTCTCCTCGAGAATATCGAGCGGGACCGGGCCGCTGAGCAGCACCGCATCGTGGAAGCCCTTGATATCGAACCGCCCGCCCAGTTCGGCCTGCGCCTTGCCGCGCAATTCCATGATCTTGAGCTTGCCGATCATGTATGCAGTTGCCTGCCCCGGATAGACCACGTAGCGCTCGATTGCTTTGCGGATATCGCCTTCGGGATTGGGCGTGTTGTCGGTCAGGTACTGGATCGCCTGTTCGCGGCTCCAGCGCTTGTGGTGGATGCCGGTATCGACGACCAGGCGGCAGGCCCGCCACAGCTCCATCCCCAGCCGGCCGAAGTCCGAATAGGGGTCGGTATAGAAGCCCATGTCCTTGCCCAGTTCCTCGGTATAGAGGCCCCAGCCCTCGGTATAGGCGGTCACCCCGCCGAACCGGCGGAACGGCGGCACGTCGCCCAGCTCGGTTTGGATCGTGCGCTGCAAATGGTGACCCGGCAGCCCCTCGTGATAGGCGAGCGCCTCGAGCTCGTTCTTCGACATGTCGCGCAGGTTGTAGAGGTTGACGTAATAGGTCCCCGGGCGCGAACCGTCGGGCGCGGGGCTCTGGTAGAACGCCTTGCCCGCGCTCTGCTCGCGGAACGCCTCGACCGGCTTGATCACCAACGGCGCCTTGGGCAACGTGGCGAAGAATTCGGGCAGCTTCGCTTCCATTGCATCGAGCTTGGCCTGCGCGTCGGCGAGATAGGCCTCGCGGGTATCGTAGTAGAACCGCTCGTCGGTGCGGGTGTATGCAAAGAAGTCCTGCAAGGTGCCCTCGAACCCGACCTGCGCCATGATCGCCCGCATCTCGCCGTGAATCCGCGCAACTTCCCTCAGGCCGATGTCGTGGATCTGGTCGGCGGTGAGATCGGTCGTGGTGTAGTTGGCGAGCAACGCCTTGTAGTAGCCTGCGCCGTCCTCGAACCGCCAGATGCCGTCCTCGACCGGAGCGATCGCCTGCTGGCGCTTCATTTCGGCAAGCAACCGCTCGTAGGCAGGGCGCGCCGAGGCATTCCACGCGTGCGATGCCGTCTGCACATAAGCGGCCGATTGGTCGGCCGGAAGCGCGAGAGCGCCGATCTTCTGGCCGAAGTCTTCCAGCACCGCATTCGCGTCGCCTGCTTTGAGCAGGTTTTCGATATCCGAGATCACATAGGGGTAGACCCAGTCAGGCGGCATGATCCCGCGCGCGGCACGTTCGCGCGATTGCGCGATCAGCTGGTCGAGCGCCGGGCCGATCCCCCGGATGCGATCGACATAGGCCTGCGCTTCGTCGGCATTCGAGACACGATGGATATTGATCAGGAAAGCCGGGAACTCGCTTTGCGCTCCGTTCATCTGGTCGAACAGATAGCCGTAGTCGCGGTAAGGCCAGCTGGCCTCGCTGCGTTTCGCCAGCGCATCGAACAGGCGGTAGGACAAGCGGTCTTCGGCATTCAATTCAGCCGCACCGTACATGGTGCGCATCGATTGCGCGGTGGATTGCAATCGGTCGTAATCGCGCTGCTCGGCTTCGGCCGAATTGTCGTTCCATAAGCCGTAGTCCTTATCGCGAATCCCGCGATAGGCCTTGCCCTGCGGCGAGGAAGCGAGTTGCGCGGCATCGTATTCCTCGAACAGCGTGCCGATATCCGACGGTTCCGCCGGTTCATCGGTCGGTTCGGCCGCGGTCTCCGCCGCCGCCGCACCCTGCGGTTCGGGATAGGTGCCGGCGCAGCCGGCCAGCGCGAAAGCGGGCAGGGTCAGGCAGAGAAGGGCTTGGGGGCGCAGGCGCATGGACGATCTCCGGATTTTCAACGTCCTGCAGTCCTAGCTGGCCCGAGGCGGATTTGGCCAGAGCCGGGACCCGATTTGTCACGCAGACAAAAAAAGGGCGACCCTCCGGAGAGGACCGCCCCTGAAGTCAAGGAACTCTAGCATTGCTGCTTCGAGCCCTTCGGGTCGCGTGATTCGTATATGCGGAGTGGGCGCGCGGTGATTGTATGGATACGACAACCCAAACGCGGTTTCGCGCTGTTTTTTGAAACGAAATTGTCACTATCGATCCTTGCATGACGCGAAATGTCGCAATCGACAGCGCGCGAGCCGCCTGTATAGGCTCGCCCGCATGATCTTCCCGCTGCTGCGCCCCGCCCTGTTCACGCTCGACCCCGAACGCGCGCACCGGTTGACGGTGGCCGGACTGCGCCTGCTGCCCGCCGCGCCCAAGCCGCGAT
>JBGSPZ010000006.1:0-4180 GCA_041738375.1 Parerythrobacter sp.
GCGGCGCGATACCTAGGGCGAACACTGGCTTTCCGCCGGAGGGCGCGGCTTCACGCTCGACCCGGCGAGCCCGCTGGCGCGTGCGGAATGGCTCGCGATCGGTGACGCGCAGGGACAAGCCAAGGGCGCACGGATTACCGCTGCGGCGGAGCTTTCGGCGCAGGATGTCGAACAGCATCTCGCCGGGTTGATCGACAAGCGATCGGTCGTGCGCTGGAACGATGCCGACGGGAGGGTGGAAGCGCGGCTCGAGAGGAGACTCGGCGCGATTACCCTGGCGAGCGGCCCGGACCCTTCTCCAAGCCCGCAGGCACTTCTCGACAAGCTTGTTGAAAAGGCTTTGGAGCGGCTGGGGGAATTGCTGCCCGCCGACCTGATTGCGCGCGCCCGCTTTGCCGGGATCGAAACCCTGTCCGTCAATGCTTTGGAGCAGTCAGCGAACGAATGGATTGCGCCCCTTCTGGCAGGGCGGCGCGATCTCGCCATCCAACGCGGAAAGCTGGTCGATGCCTTGTTCGGACAGCTCGACTGGAACCAGCGCCAGCAGCTTGACCGGCTTGCCCCGCGCGAATTCGCCTCGCCTGCGGGCACCACCCATGCGATCGACTATGCGGGCGATGACGCCCCGAGCGTGGAGGTGCGGGTGCAGGCGCTGTTCGGGCTGGAGCGCCATCCGATAATCGGCACCACCCCGCTGCTGCTCAAGCTGACCAGCCCGGCAGGCCGCCCGATCCAGTCGACGCGCGATCTGCCCGGTTTCTGGCGCGGCAGTTGGGCCGATGTGCGCAAGGATATGAAAGGCAGGTATCCCAGGCACCGCTGGCCGGATGAGCCGTGGGCGGAGAAGCCGAGCCTCAAGACGAAGAACGCCTTCGAACGGAGGTGACTTTCTTGGGTTCACGCAGAGGCCGCAGAGGAAAGGAGAGACGCAGAGATTTCGTGTCTGCGGCGAAGCCGCACTGAATCTCTTTGCGCACCACCCGACACTAAGCTTTATGATCTTATTGGAGCCTTCAGCTGAGATCGACACCTCTGCGTCTCTCCTTTCCTCTGCGGGCTCTGCGTGAAACAATCTCTCCGCGAACCACCCTCCAAGCGAAACCAGCCCGAACCCGCTTGATTTTCGCATCAACACGATCAAAGGCGGAGCGTATGAGCGCACGAATCTACCAACGCCCGAAGAACGCGATGCAGTCCGGCAAGGCGCGGACCGACGAGTGGGTTCTCGAATTCGAGCAGTCCGAGGCGCGTAGGCCCGATCCGCTGATGGGCTGGACCGGCAGCGGCGATACGCAGGCGCAGGTCGTGCTGGCCTTCCCGACGAAGGAAGCGGCCAAGGCCTATGCCGAAAAGTACGGCATCGTCGCCCGGGTCCATGCGACCCCGCCGAAAACGCTCAAGCTGCAGGCCTACGCGGACAATTTCCGCTAGGAATTAGGTTTCGTCGAAATCGCCAGCGTCTTCGGCCAGCGACTCGGTGGTGAGCGTCGCTCCCAGTTCATAGGGCAGTGAATCCGCCTGCCAGCGCGCCGCTCCGCTGCGCACTGCCGCGCGGCAATCGTTGGCATCGCGCCCGACATCGTCCGACAGATAGATCATGGTCGAGGCATAGTCGCCGGTGAAGCGCAGGTCGTCGCACTCGCCATCGTTGGCATAGCTCGAGCCGTTGTCGCCGTAATCGATGGCATCATCCGACGCCGGGGTCCGGAACAGCGGATTGAGGCCCACGCTTCCGTCATCGTATGCGGCGCGGCAGTCCCGCTCGTCGCGCCCGATGTCTTCCGGCAGTGCGGTCGAGGTCAGGCCGCGGCCGAGGAAGCGCATGTCGTCGCACTCGCCGTCGTTCGCCCATTGGCTGGAGTTGTCGCCCCAGTCGAACGAACCTTCGATCGCGATCGGGGTGAGCCTGCCGCTCGATCCCCCACTGGAAGAACCCGAAAGTCCCGAACCACGCAGTTCAAGACGACCCTCTTCGTATGCGCTGCGGCAGTCGGTCGCATCGTGCCGGACATCCTCTTCCAGCAGCGGCGTACTGGTCATACCTTCGCCCTCGAAGCGCATGTCGTCGCATTCGCCATCGTTCGCCCACTGGCCGTCGTCGTCACCCCACTGGATATGGCTCGCATCGCGCCGCTCGGTCGCCGCAATGCCGCGATAGGTCAGCCGGCCCTGCTCGTAGGCGATCCGGCAATCGCTCGCGTCATGACCAACGTCGCTGTCGAGCAGCGGCGTAGAGGTCATTCCCGCCCCCTCGAACCGCTTGTCGTCGCATTCACCGTCCTGCGAGAACGGGCTTTCATCGTCGCCGAAGTCGATATCCTGCGCATACGCCGGTGTTTGAATTGCAGCAAAGGCGCACAGAGCACCAATTGCGAAGCGAGTTATGTTGCGGATCATACAAAAGCCCTCCTGACGAGCCGTTTCATATCTGCGACGAAATGAATGTGCAATTGACCGAATCGCGGCGCTTGATTTTGCCCCCGCCCGTCGCCATATCCCCGCTTGGGAGTCGGGTGGACGTTTGCGTTCGCTCACCGGGTCAGGTCCGGAAGGAAGCAGCCCAGGTGAATTGCGGCGGGTCGCCCGGCTCCTTTTCCCGCCCGAAGCCGCACAACCAGCTATTTGAGCTGCAACCGACCGCGTTCGAACTGTTCGCGGCAATCGGTGGCGTCATGGCGGATGTCTTCGTCGAGCAAGGGCGTGCCGGTCATGCCTGCGCCGGTGAATCGGCTGTCGTCGCATTCGCCGTCGTTGGCCCATTCGCCTTTGTCATCGCCCCAGTCGATTCCGCTGGAAGGACTTTGCGCACGAGTTGCGGCGACTTGCGATTTATCGCCGGTGGAGATGTTGTAGGTCAGTTTGCCTGCATCGTAGGCGGCGCGGCAGTCGGTCGCATCATGTCCGATGTCGTCGTCCAGCAGCGGGGTGCTGGTCATGCCGTCGCCGGAAAAGCGCTTGTCGTCGCACTCCCCGTCGTTCGCCCATTCGCCTTCATCGTCACCCCAGTCGATACCACTTGCCGCTGTTGTTCCGCCAACAAGCGCCGCAGGCTTGTCCTTCGGTGGCTCCTCCGGCTCGTTGGTGGGCAGGAACTGACATCCCGCAAGCGTCGCTGCCATTGCAATGGCGTATCCCGATTGCATCACCCGAACCATGCGATGTCCTCCCCCCAAGACTGTGGAACTGGTCTACCACGCTGGTGGACATAGTGCCAAGTGAGGCTTCGACAAATGCTGCCAGGGTGCCTAGATTGACCATGATGGCCGATTCCGAAATCTCTCCTGCCGAACAAGAAAAGCCGAGCGCCGCGGAGCTCGAAGCTGCAGGGCAGGATTCGATGTTTGGCTTGCCGGAGCCGGCTGCTCCCGGGTCCGCCCCACAGCAGGCGCCGAGCCAGCCCTATCGCGTGCTGGCGCGCAAGTATCGCCCGCAGACATTCAGTCAACTGATCGGGCAGGAACCGATGGTGCGCACGCTCGCCAATGCGATCGAGCGCGACCGGCTGGCCCATGCTTTCCTGATGACCGGGGTGCGCGGGGTCGGAAAGACCTCGACTGCGCGCCTGATCGCCAAGGCCCTGAACTGCATCGGGCCGGACGGACAGGGCGGGCCGACGATCGACCCGTGCGGGGTATGCGAGCCATGCACCGCCATCGCCGAGGGCCGCCATATCGATGTGATCGAGATGGACGCCGCCAGCCACACCGGCGTGGACGATATGCGCGATATCATCGAAGCGGTGCGTTACGCTGCGGTATCGGCGCGCTTCAAGATCTACATCATCGACGAAGTCCATATGCTGTCCCGCAACGCTTTCAATGCGATGCTCAAGACACTTGAGGAACCGCCGGCGCATGTGAAGTTCCTCTTCGCGACCACCGAGGTCGACAAGCTGCCGGTGACGGTGCTCAGCCGGACCCAGCGGTTCGACCTGCGCCGCATCCCGACCGAACTGCTCCAGAGCCATTTTGCCTGGGTGTGCGGCGAGGAAGGAATCGAGGCGGAAGGCGAGGCGCTGCACATGATCGCCAATGCCGCCGAAGGCTCGGTGCGCGACGGGCTGTCGATCCTCGACCAGGCGATCGCCCATGCCGATTTGGGCGGCGAGGGCAAGGTCACGGCGGAGCGGGTGCGCGACATGCTCGGCCTCGCCGACAAGAGCGCGCAGCGCCGCCTGCTC
>JBGSPZ010000028.1:0-2324 GCA_041738375.1 Parerythrobacter sp.
CGTTCCTGACCATCCTGCTGCCCCTGCGGGTCAACGCGCTGTCGGGGAACGACAATGTCGAATGGCTTGCCATGGTGACCTTCGGCGGGGCGATTGCTGCAAGCGCGGCCAACATCGCCTTCGGCTGGTTGAGCGACGGGACCCGGCGGCGACGGAGCTGGATCGCACTGGGGCTCGCAGGGTCCTCGCTTCTGCTCGTCGCGATGGCGCAGGCGACCAGCCTGACCGGGCTGATCGTCCTGGTGTTCTGCTGGCAGGTCACGCTCAACATGATGCTCGCCCCGCTCGCGGCCTGGGCCGGAGACTGCGTACCTGACCGGCAGAAGGGATTGCTTGGCGGATTGCTCGCTTTCGCGCCCGCCCTCGGCGCGTCGTGCAGCGCGCTGGTGACCTACCCGGGCCTCGCCGGTCCCGACGCGCGACTGGCGCTCGTTACCGTGCTGGTTGCCGCGATGGTGCTTCCCGCGCTGCTGTTCGGCAAGCCGCGCCCGATGCTGCATCTGATGGACGATGCGCCATCGGTCGATTTTCCGCGCGTAATCTCTTCGCCCGCGACCGTGGCGAAGATGTGGGCGGCGCGGCTGCTCGTCCAGATCGCCGAGGCGGCGCTGTTCGCCTATCTGTTCTTCTGGCTGCGCAGTTTCATCCCCGACTTTACCGACAGCGACACCGCGCGTCTGTTCGGCCTGGTGCTGCTGACCGCGATCCCGCTCTCATTCGTCGCGGGCCACTGGGCTGACCGAACGGGTAAGCCGATCGCGCCGCTCGCGGTCGCAGCCGGATTTTCAGCCATCGGACTTGCGATCATGGCGCTGGCCGATAGCGTGGTGCCCGCAATCGCCGGGTACTTCATCTTCAGCCTCGCTGCGAGCGTGTTCCTCGCCCAGCATTCGAGCCAGGTGCTGCAGGTTTTGCCTGCCCCGAAGACGCGCGGCCGCGACCTTGGAATTTTCAACCTCACCAATACGATCCCATCGTTGATCATGCCCGTCATGACGATCGTTCTGGTGCCGCAGTTCGGTTTTTCGGGAATGTTCGCGCTAATGGCGGTGCTGGCCGCAGTCGCCTGCGCCATGCTTGCGACCATGGCGCGGGCGAGATAGCGGCTTGATTTAGCCCGCAGAGCATGTCAATCAGCCTTGAGAACGTTCCCAAATGATATCGGAGGGGTTGGGATGTATCGCGGTTCCGCAGCGCTGGCGGCCTGTCTCGCACTGGCAGCATGTGCCACGCCATCGGTCGATGCGCCGGCGAGTGTTTCTCCGGTTGCGGACGCCGCCCCGCTCTCGGAAGACGATCGCGTAGCCGACCTGCTGCGGCGGATGTCGCTGGAACGCAAGGTGTCGCAGTTGATCCAGCCGCAGATCAATTCCTTCACCGCCCAGGACATGGAGCGTTACCGCTTCGGCAGCTATCTCAACGGCGGCAATGGCGGCCCCTATGGCGACGAATACGCGCCTGCCGCCGAATGGCTGAAGCTGGCCGACGCAATGTACGACGCATCGGTCATGCCGCTGCCCGGCGGCGAGCCCGCGATCCCCACCATGTGGGGCACCGACGCGGTGCACGGCCATACCAATGTGATCGGCGCAACGATCTTCCCGCACAACATCGGCTTAGGCGCAACCGGTGACGACGATCTGGTCCGCCGCATCGGCGAAGCCACAGCGGCAGAGATCGAAGCGACCGGAATCGACTGGAATTTCTCGCCCACGGTGGCGGTGGCGCAGGACGATCGCTGGGGCCGGAGCTACGAGAGCTATTCCGAAGACCCGCAGCTCGTCGCAAAGCTGGGGCAGGCGCTCGTCGAAGGACTGCAAGGCAGGAAGGGCGATGCGGACTTCCTCGGTGACGGCCGGGTCATCGCCACCGCCAAGCACTTCTTCGGCGATGGCGGCACCACGCAGGGGATCGATACCGGCGACGTCAACGGCGACATCGTACAGCTCAAGACGATCCACGCGGTTCCCTACCCTCCCGCGATCGAGGCCGGAGTGCAGGTCGTCATGGCCAGCTTCAATTCGATCAACGGCGAGAAGATGCACGGCAACGAGGCGCTGCTGACCGGCGTCTTGCGTGACGAGATGGGTTTCGACGGGCTGGTCGTCGGGGACTGGAACGGGCACGGCCAGGTCAAGGGCTGCACGGTCAGCGATTGCGCGCAGTCGCTCAAGGCCGGGCTCGACATCTACATGGTGCCCGATGACTGGAAGGCGCTGCACGCAAACCTTGTCGCGCAGGTCGAGGACGGGACGATCCCGCTGGCGACGCTCGACCGCGCGGTGAGCCGAATCCTGCGGGTCAAGCTTCGCGCCGGCCTGCTC
>JBGSPZ010000030.1:0-4989 GCA_041738375.1 Parerythrobacter sp.
ACCACGCCGCCGCGGGTGGCGGAAATCGCCGCGCCGCTGTCACGCGCCACGGTTTCTTCCATGCCGGTGCCGACGAAAGGCGCCTCGGCCTTGACCAGCGGCACCGCCTGGCGCTGCATGTTCGAGCCCATCAGCGCGCGGTTGGCGTCATCGTTTTCGAGGAACGGGATCAGCGAGGCGGCAACCGACACCAGCTGCTTGGGCGAGACGTCCATCAGCGTGATCTGATCACGCGGCAGCATCACAAACTCGCCTTCCTGGCGGGCCGAGACCATCTCCTCGACGAACTTGCCGTCCGCGTCGAGTTCGGCCGAAGCCTGCGCCACGGCGTTCTTCTGCTCTTCCATCGCGGAGAGATAGACGACCTCGTCGGTCACCTTGCCGCCGCTGACCTTGCGGTAGGGGGTTTCGATGAAGCCGTATTTGTTCACCCGGCTGAAGCTGGCGAGCGAGTTGATCAGACCGATGTTCGGGCCTTCCGGCGTTTCGATCGGGCAGATCCGGCCATAGTGGGTCGGGTGGACGTCGCGGACTTCGAAGCCCGCACGCTCACGCGTAAGACCGCCCGGCCCCAATGCCGAGACGCGGCGCTTGTGGGTGACTTCGGACAGCGGATTGGTCTGGTCCATGAACTGCGACAGCTGGCTCGAACCGAAGAACTCGCGCACTGCAGCGACGGCAGGCTTGGCGTTGATCAGATCGTTCGGCATCACAGTCGACACGTCGACGCTGCTCATCCGTTCCTTCACCGCGCGTTCCATGCGCAGCAGGCCGACGCGGTACTGGTTTTCCAGCAGCTCGCCGACCGAGCGGACGCGGCGGTTGCCGAGGTTGTCGATGTCGTCGACCTCGCCCTTGCCGTCCTTCAGGTCGACCATTTCCTTGACCACCGCGAGGATGTCTTCCTTGCGCAGCGTGGTCACGGTGTCTTCGGCGTCGAGGCCGAGACGCATGTTGAGCTTGACGCGGCCCACCGCCGACAGGTCGTAACGCTCGCCGTCAAAGAACAGGCCTTCGAACAGCGCTTCGGCGGTTTCCTTGGTCGGCGGTTCGCCTGGGCGCATCACCTTGTAGATTGCCTCGAGACCTTCGTCGCGGTTCTCGGCCTTGTCGACCGCCAGCGTGTTGCGGATCCACGGGCCGGTGCTGATGTGATCGATGTCGAGCAGCTCGAGCCTGTCGACCCCCGCCTTGTCGAGCACTTCGAGATTGTCCGGCGAGACTTCTTCGCCCGCTTCGATGTAGATCCGGCCGGTCTTCTCGTCGATCAGGTCCTTCGCCGAATAGCGGCCGAAGATTTCCTCGGTCGGGATCAGCAGGTCCTTGAGGCCGTCCTTCTGTGCCTTGTTGGCGGCACGGGGCGAGATCTTCTGGCCGGCAGGGAACACTTCCTCGCCGGTCGCAGCATCGACCAGCGGGAAGGCCGGCTTCTGGTTGCGCCACTGCTCGGGGTTGAACGGCATCTTCCAGCCGTCACCCTTCTTGCCCGACACGCGTTCCCAGGTGACGGTGTTGTAGAAGTAGTCGAGAATGTCTTCGGCATCGAGGCCGAGCGCGAACAGCAGGCTGGTGACCGGCAGCTTGCGCTTGCGGTCGATGCGGACGTTGACGATGTCCTTGGCGTCGAATTCGAAATCGAGCCACGAACCGCGGTAAGGGATCACTCGTGCGGCGAACAGCAGCTTGCCCGAGCTGTGGGTCTTGCCGCGATCGTGGTCGAACAGCACACCCGGCGAACGGTGCATCTGCGACACGATCACGCGCTCGGTGCCGTTGATGATGAAGGTGCCGTTCTCGGTCATGAGCGGCATGTCGCCCATGTAGACGTCCTGCTCCTTGATATCGAGCACCGAACGGGTTTCGGTTTCGGTATCGACCTCGAACACGATCAGGCGCAAGGTGACCTTCATCGGCGCGGCGTAGGTGATCCCGCGCTGGCGGCATTCGGTGGTGTCGTATTTAGGCGGCTCGAGTTCGTAATGCACGAAGTCAAGCTCGGCGGTGCCGGCGAAGTCGCGGATCGGAAACACGCTGCGCAGCGTCTTTTCGAGGCCCGAGACATAGTTGATCGAAGGATCGGAGCGGAGGAACTGTTCGTAGCTCTCACGCTGCACCTCGATCAGGTTCGGCATCTGCACCACTTCGTGGATATCGCCGAAAATCTTGCGGATGCGCTTCTTCGCGGTGCCGGTGTTGCCGGAACGCGGTGCCTTCGCCTTGGTCGCCATAGGAGGGTAGTGCCTCTGTCATTGTGGTGCCGGCCGCGCGGTGGCCGACATGCATTGCTGTCCTGCGCGGGTGGACACCACATTCGCCGGGACGCAAAAAGGCCGCAGCGATCTCTGCACCTTTCCCGGTGCTGCTGCAGCATATGCGTCGCGAATATGGAAACGCCGCTTCCGTCCTGTGGCTGATTCCCGCGCATGAATCGGCCTTGCTCGAAGCGAACGAGTGCGCGCCATATAGGGAGCGCACCCTTGCGGGTCAAGCGCAGTCGGCAGCGCTCCCGCCGAGCCCGAAGGTATGCGCCACGACCGCACGGATGACCTGCGGATCGTTTTCGATCTGCCCGGCAAGGATGAGGTTGGCGAGCCCGTGCACCAGCGACCATGCGTGCATTGCCGCGCTGGCCCGGTCGGCACTCGGCGCCATTGCAGGCAGGACGCTGGAAATGCCGGCCTGCAACTGACGAAACGCTTCGTTTTCATCCCCGTCCGCATCATCCATCGCCAGATTGGGGCGTGTCTTGCCGGCAAATGTGAGCGCGAACAGCGCAGGGTTGGCGACCGCCCACTCGACATAGGCCACGCCGGTCGCCTGGAACGCCGCCGTCCCGCCACCTGCCCGCTGCGCGGCTGCCTTCTGCGAGGCGCCGAGCTGGCGGATGCCTTCGGCGGCCAATGCTTCGAGCAATGCCTCCTTGCCGGCGAAATGGCGATAGAGCGCGGTGGCGCTGACGCCCAGTTCGCGGGCGATCGCGCGCAGGCCGAGGTCGGGCACCTCCTGCGAGGCGAGTTTCTTTAGTCCCAGGGCAATCGCTGCCGCGCGCAGGTCGCCATGATGATAGGCCTCGTCCGATTTGATGTTGACAGTGTTAGCATTGGCAGTCATGTTAACAGCATAAACATTCCGACTCGCACATGCAACTTTTGCAGAATGGGACACCAAGACATGGCCAGCGTTATCGAGAAGACCATCCGTTCCGCCGTCACCAAAGGCGTCATGACCGTTGCCGATTTCAACCGCAAACGGCTGGCGGAACCGGCTGGCGGGCATCCGTACCTGACCGGCATTCACACCCCGATGGGGCAAGAAGTGACGCTGGACGAACTGCGGGTCGAGGGTGAGATTCCGGCACAGCTTGACGGGCGTTACCTGCGTATAGGCCCCAACCCGATCACCCCGCCTGATCCGGCGAGCTACCACTGGTTCGTCGGCGACGGGATGGCCCACGGCGTGCGGATCAGGGGCGGAAAGGCCGAATGGTACCGCAACCGCTGGATCCGCTCCAACGCGGTGAGCGACACTCTGGGCGAGCCACGCAAGCCCGGCACCCGCAACCCGCGAACCGACAATGCCAACACCAATATCGTCGGCATCGACGGGCGCACCTTCGCCATCGTCGAGGCGGGCGGCAAACCGGTCGAGCTGGACGATATGCTGGGCACCGTGGCCCACAATCCGTTCGACGGTACGCTGGAGAACGCCTTTTCCGCCCACCCACACCATGATCCGGCCACCGGCGAGATGCACGCCATCTGCTACGACGTGCAGCAGCCCGACCGTGTCTGGCACACGGTGGTCGATGCGCAGGGCAAGGTCGTGCGCGAGGAACCGATCCCGGTGAAGGACGGCCCTTCGATCCACGACTGCCAGATCACGCGGAACTATGTGTTGGTGTTCGACCTGCCCGCAGTGTTCTCGATGAAGCGGCTCGTTTCGGGCTACAGCTTCCCGTTCCACTGGAACCCGGACCATGGCACGCGCCTCGGCCTGCTGCCGAGGAACGGCAAGGGCGAGGACACCATCTGGTGCATGATCGACGAGCCCTGCTACGTCTACCACCCCGCGAACGCGTTCGAGACCGATGACGGAAAGGTGGTGGTCGATGTGGTGGTGCACGAAAGCACTTACGACAGCTCGCCGCGCGGGCCGGGCGGCAAGTGGGTGCGGTTCGAGCGCTGGGTGGCCGATCCGGTCACACGCCATGTCGAACGCACGGTGCTGAATGACCGCCCGCAGGAATTCCCGCGCTATGACGAGCGCCAGTCGTGCCGTCCCTACCGCTTTGCCTACACCATCGCGCTGGCCCCGGTCGAAGGGCTCGATATGGGGGCGACCCAGCTGCTCAAGCACGATCTGGAAGCGGGAACGACCGAGGTTCGCGAACTCGGCGAGCAACGCCATCCGGGCGAATTCGTCTTCGTGCCGCGCAGCCCCGATTCGGCCGAGGATGACGGCTGGCTGATCGGCCTGGTGATCGATGCGGCGAAGGACACCACCGAGCTACAGATTCTCAAGGCCAACGATTTTACCGGCGCGCCGCAGGCCGTGGTGCACATCCCGCACCGCATCCCGCCCGGCTTCCACGGCAACTGGGTGCCCGCCGCCTCTTGATCCCGGGCTGACACTCCGCCGCAGAGGATGCGCTATGGCATCGACAGCGGCGGTTTGGCATCATGGGGCATGGAAGAGCGGAGCGCCTCGAGCAACATCACCGATCCGGCATGGCTTTTGCGGCGCGGGATGGAGCTGCTCGGCGCTTCCGGGCGGGCGATGGTGGTGGACCTGATCGCCCGGGCGCGTGCGGCAAGTCCGGGCGATCCCGATATCGACGCCGTCTGCCGCATTCTCGAAACCCACAAGGTGCCGCGCTTTCATGCGACCATGCTGCAGGATGCGGCGCGCAACCGCGCCTATCGCGCGGCTATCGAGCAGGTTGTGCCGGGACGGAGGGTGCTCGACATCGGGACCGGTTCCGGCCTGCTG
>JBGSPZ010000035.1:0-2941 GCA_041738375.1 Parerythrobacter sp.
TGCGCGATCTCGACCAGTCGCTTCGAGATCAGCGGGCGGGCGATGCTGGTGCCGAGTAGGTAATCGCCTTCGTAACGCGCGTTGGCGCGCATCATCGGGAAGACGAAATCGCGCACGAATTCCTCGCGCAGGTCTTCGATATAGATATGGTTGTCGGGAATGCCCATCGCCCGCGCCTTGGCCCGCGCCGGCTCGATTTCCTCGCCCTGACCCAGATCGGCGGTAAAGGTGACGACTTCGAGCCCGCGCTCGACGCTCAGCCACTTGGCGATGACGCTGGTATCGAGGCCGCCCGAATAGGCGAGGACTACACGTTTGATGTCGGACATTCCGGTGACGCTCCTGGGTTGGCGGCGCGGTTAGCAATGCTGGCCAGAGCGGGCAATCAAGAAGCGCTTGGCGCGCGGGAAGGGCGGCGCAAAGTTCGAACCGTGAAAGTCTCCAGAAAGCTCGAACGTGTCACCTCTTCGACAGAGATGTCTTTCTCGCGTCGCATGGCCGTCGCGAAGCGCCAGTCTTCACGTGCGGCCTCCAGTCGCTCTCGGTTATTCGGCCTTGCGGGTCATCGTCCCTGCCACCAAGGCTTGCGCGCGGGGCAATGCTGCCAGGTAGAGCGGGCTCGGCTCGGTCTTCTCATCTTCGGTGAATTCAAGCCAATAGGGCGACTGTGTGCCATCTTCCAGCGCTTGGCACGCCAAATGGCGGCCATCGAACGCGTTCTCCAGAGCTTTCGTGTCACGGCAGGTCGCGCGCAAGGTCCGCTTGTCGTGCCACAAGGCGGCCGCCTGCCGGTAGTCGCGGACCCGGCCGGCCCCGTTGCAACCTTGCGATAACGGACCATAGCCAAGCATGGTTTCGGTGTCGCACAAGCGATCGAAGGCGGTTTCATCGGCAAGCAGCAAGTCCTTTACGGCTTCCGCCTTCGCGCCCTCGTACCAGCCGCAGGCGGAGGTCTGGACCGTGTTCCGTTCGTGCTCGGGCACCCGCTCACAGATTTCCGCAAGCTGCGCCGGTTCTTCCTTCGCCAGCCGCTCTCCCGCTACCCAGTCCAAATCGTGCTGGGCGTGGCGGCACGCCTCGGCAAGGATTGCGTCGTTTGCGTCGGCAGGCAGGGTTCTGCATTGCGACGTGAGCGTGTCCCGATCCTCGAGCAGCGCATATACGGCGTCCGATTCCGCTTGTTCCTGCACAAGCCGCGCTGTGCGAATCTGGCACGCGCGCTCGGCTTTGGGTCCACGCAGGGCCCAGTAGTCCTCTCCGGAACAAAGCCGCCCCGCCATTCGATCGTCGAGCGCTTCGATTGCGAAGCGGTCGCTGTCCTGCATGTCGATCGCGCGGCGTTGCTGGATTGAGTAGGCTCCGCGGGCGTACTCGTCGTCCGGGTCCTCACCCGGGTCGGCATCTACGGGGTATGCGTCGAGCACTTCGAGCAGCGCGGTCGCTTCGCCGAACCGGCCCAGCTGGCGCAGCGCATCGACCACATAGTACCGGCCGAAAACGCGGTATTCAGGGGGCACGTCGAGTTCGTCGAGCACGTCAGGCAGATCGGCGACCAGCGTCTCCAGCGCCTTCGTCCGCTGCGCGTCGTTCTCCGCACCCCACGGCGAATGCAGCAAGAGGTTGAACCGGTCCATGGCCGGGCGATCCAGCTGCGTCGCCAGCCAGTAGCCGCGCAGATGCCGGGTGTCGTCTTGAAGGGAGTCCCAATCGTCGCTTGCGATCAGTGCCGGCAGGCGCGCAAGTTCATCGGCGGTGTAGCTGCTATAGACAAGCCTGCCACTTCCGTCATCGGCAGGCGCCGAATAATCGGGCAGGATCGGCACACCGTTGTCAGGGCACTCTGGGATCTGCGTATCGATCCATTCGTCGCCGAGATGGCTGCCATCGGGGAAGCTCTCGATCGGGTAATGCGGGTGGGTGACCACCTGCTCGAACCGCTTCCCGGTCAGCGGGCAGAGGTAGCTCTCCGGCTCGAACTCCCATTGCTTCGCCCGTTCGGCATCGAGGACCTTGGCGCTGGCAGGCATGGAGAAGATAAGGCCGACCGCGACCGCGCATCCGCAGAGAAACCGGAACATCGGCACGACCCCCTATCGATCCTGCTCACGATTTACGCCCAAGCCTCTGGCTTGCCTAGCAAAATGCGCGAGCCCGCTTGGCAAACCACCTGCAGCACGCCAATTAGCGCCGTAAGGCAACGCGGGAGAGGCGAATGCGGGCGATGTGGACCAAGGCAAAGGCGATGGCGCAGCAGGCCCCGCCCGAGCGCAACCGCTGGGTCGACTTCCTCCGCGCCTTTTCCATCCTCGCGGTGGTGATCGGCCACTGGCTGGTCGCCGCACCCTATATCGACGGGCAGGGCGAAGTGGTCGGCGGGCACCTGCTCGGCATTCTGCCGTGGACCCAGTGGCTGACCTGGGGGTTCCAGGTGATGCCGATCTTCTTCCTTGTCGGCGGCTATTCGAACGGGGTCAGCTGGTCGGCCCAATTGCGCGACGGGAAACCCTATTCGGAATGGTTCGCGAGCCGGATTCAGCGGCTGATCAACCCGGTGTTCCCGGTGCTGCTGGCATGGGCGGTGTTCGCCTTCTTCGGCACCCACCTGGGGGTCGGGCGCGAGGTAGTGAAGCTCGCGACCTCGCTCGCGCTGGTGCCGGTGTGGTTCCTCGCGGTCTATCTGCTGGTTACCGCGCTGGTGCCGTTCTCCTACGCCGCGTGGCGCAAGCTCGGCTTCTGGAGTTTCGCCTGGCTGGGCGCCTGCGCGGTGCTGGTCGACATGCTGACGTTGTTCTACCGGATACCTTACATCAACTTCGCCAACTTCCTGTTCGTCTGGGTCGGCATCCACCAGCTCGGCTATGCCTGGCGCGACGGACGGATCAACGGCGGGGGCAGGGCGGCAGTGTGGTTCGGCGGCGGCCTGCTGGTGCTCGGCCTGCTG
>JBGSPZ010000052.1:0-10533 GCA_041738375.1 Parerythrobacter sp.
GCGACGATCGACGCGAGCGGGGCGCGGAACAGCGCGTCTGCCTGCTCGATCCCGCCGCGCCGGATCGGCAGCGCACCCGCGCACGGCCGGGCCAGAAACTCTTCTTCGCCAATCGCGAAACCGATCTTTCCCTCGATCGTGCCAGTGCGCGTGTAATCCGCCATGGTGCGCATCGACAGCATCAGCGAGACCGGCGACAGCGGCAACAGCGGATCGTGGCCGGAGGACATCGCCGCCCAGCGCCCGATTTCCTGCAGGATCGGTTCGGCGGCATAGCCCCATGCGGTCAGCTCATAGACCTGCACCTTGCCCGGCGGCGGCAGCTGGCGGCGGACCAGCGCGCCCGCTTCCTCCAGACTGGCGAGGCGCTCGGTCAACACCTTGGCCGATATTCCAGGCAGGCTGGTGCGAAGGTCCGAAAACCGCCGCGGCCCGAGCATTAGTTCACGCAAGACAAGCAACGCCCAGCGCTCGCCGACCAGCTCCATGCCGTAGGCGGTGCCGCAGGCGTCGCCATACCACTTGCCGTGAATTGAAGTTTCTTTTTGTAACTTCATAGTTGCTTTATGTAACTTAACGGTTCATCAAACGCAAGCACCGAGTCGCGGATCGGAGCAGAGGAAACCGCCATGACCAAGATGATCTTTGTGAACCTGCCCGTCACCGACCTGCCCCGCTCAACTGCATTCTACGAAGCGGTCGGCTTCGAGAAGAACCCGCAGTTCAGCAACGACTTGGCATCCTGCATGGTATGGTCGGACGCGATCCATGTCATGCTGCTGACGCATGATTTCTGGAAGACCTTCACCGCGAAGGACATCCCCGACGCCCACCGCAGCGCGCAAGTGCTGCTATGCATCAGCCGGGATTCGAGAGACGAGGTGGAGAGCATTGTGAACCAGGCGGTGGCTGCGGGCGGCAAGCCCGATCCGACCCCGGTGCAGGACATGGGCTTCATCTACGGCCGCAGCTTCGAGGACCCCGACTGCCATATCTGGGAAACCATGTGGATGGACCCGCAGGCCGCCGCCGAAGGTCCGCCCGCCGAAGCGATGGCGTAAATTCCGGAAATTCCAAGGAGAGAGACGATGTATGTCCAAGGATTCGTGATCCCCGTGCCCGAGGGCAAGAAGGAAGCTTACCGTGAAGTGGCCGAGAAGTTCTGGCCCATCGCGAAAGATTATGGTGCGCTGTCGCAGATCGAATGCTGGGAAGCCGACATCAAGGACGGCACCACCACCGATTTCCGCATGGCGGTGAAAGCCGAGGCGGGCGAGAAGATCGTCTTCAGCTGGATGACCTGGCCCGACAAGGCGACCGCCGACGCGAGCCATGACAAGTTGATGGCCGATCCGCGAATGGCGGAACAGTTCGGCGCGTCCGACGGCAGCGATATGCCGTTCGACGGCAAGCGGATGATCATCGGGGGATTCGAACCGATTTTCGAACAGCAAGCCTGAGCCGTGGCCGATCCGGTCACCATCTGGACGCTCGACTGGGTGCCGGAAGGCCCGCGCGGCTTCGTTCGCGACCTGCGGCTGCGCTGGGCATGCGCGGAAGCCGGCATCCCTTACCGGATCGCGACCGTTCCGTTCGACGGGCGGGAGACCAACCAGCTCGACCGTCAGCCCTTCGGCCAGGTTCCGATGCTAGAGGATGGCGCCATCCGCCTGTTCGAAAGCGGTGCCTGCCTGCTCCATCTCGCGCGCAAAAGCGAGGCGCTGCTTCCGCGCGATCCGGCGGAAGAGGCGGAGTGCGTCCAGTGGCTGATGGCCGCGCTCAACACGATCGAGATGGTCACCATGCCGTGGGTCGTGCTGCAGTGGTCGGAGCAGGACATTGCGGCGATCACCGACTGGATGGACCGCCGCCTCGGCCAGATGGAGGCCGTGCTGGCCGGACGCGAATGGCTGGTTGCAGGCCGCTTTACCGTGGCAGACCTTATCATGGCGGACGTGCTGCGGCTCGACATGCTGCGCGGCCGGGGTGATCGTCCGGCGAGCGAGGCCTATGTCGAACGGATTCTGGCGCGGCCCGCATTCCGCAAGGCGCATGCCGAACAGATCGCGCAATTCGAGGCGGCGGACGCCCAACGCAAGGAGAGCAATGATGGCTAATCACCACGGCGATTTCATCTGGTACGAACTGATGACCACCGACCGCGCGGGAGCGGAGGCATTCTACGGCCCCCTGCTGGGCTGGCGCTTCGGCGGCGGCGACGAATACCGTCATATCGAGGCCAGCGAGGGCCAGATCGGCGGTGTCCTGCAATTGACCGAAGAGATGACCTCCGGCGGGGCACAGCCCGGATGGATGGGTTATGTCTCGGTCGACGACACGGACACAATGGCCGCTTCGATCGAGGCCGATGGCGGGCGCATCACCATGCCCGCCCGCGATATCGAGGGCGCGGGCCGCGTGGCCATGGTCAGCGACCCGCAGGGAGCGCATTTCTACGTGATGACGCCCAGGCCGCCTGCGGGTGTCGAGGACCCGGAAAGCCATGCCTTTTCATACGACCGGCCGCGCCAGGGGCATTGCGCGTGGAACGAGCTGATGACCAGCGACCCCGAGTCTGCGAGGACCTTCTACGCCAAGCATTTCGGCTGGGTGAAGGAAGGCGAGATGGACATGGGTCCGCTCGGCACATACGAATTCCTCCGCCACAGCGGGCGCGCGCCGGAAGGCGCGGCGATGGGCGTCGGCGTACTCGGCGCGGTGATGCCGATGATGCCCGAAGGCCCGCCGGTGCCGATATGGACCTTCTATTTCCGCGTCCCCGATATCGACGTAGCGGTAACTGCGATCCGGGACGGCGGCGGAACTTTGTTTCAGGAGCCGGTGGAGATCCCCGGCGGCGAATATTCGCTCAACGCGAGCGATCCGCAGGGCGCGAGCTTCGGCCTCGTCGGGCCGCGCAAGGGAGCAGAGTGATGGCCGACTACACCTTTTACACCAATCCCATGAGCCGCGGGCAGATAGCCCGCTGGGCGCTGCATGAGGCAGGCACGGACTACGAGCAGGTGCTGCTGACCTATGGCGGCACCATGGGCGGGGCGGACTATCTCGCGATCAATCCCATGGGCAAGGTGCCGTGCATCGTGCACCACCACGGAGATCACGATCACGTGGTGACCGAGGCTGCGGCAATCTGCCACTACCTTGCGGCGACTGCAGCACCTGAGCTCTTGCCGACGGCCGAGGAACAGGCGCGCTATTTCCGGCTGCTGCTCTTTGCAGCGGGGCCGGTCGAGCAGGCGGTCGTCGCGAACAGCATGGGCTGGACTGTCGACGACCCGCAGAAGCAGGGCATGGTCGGCTTCGGCAGTTTCGACCGCGCGATGGACGGATTTGCAGCGCTGCTCGAAGGCCGGGATTACGTCTGCGGCGACCGCTTCACCATGGCGGATGTCTATGTCGGCAGCCAGGTCGACTGGGGCCTGTCGTTCGGCTCGATCCCCACCCGCCCGGAGTTCGAGGCCTACGCGGAGCGCCTGCGCAGCCGCGACGCCTACAAGGCGGCCAAGGCGATCGACATGAAATTGATCGAGGAAGCGAACAATGGCTGACGGCAAGCTGGCGCTGTGCCTGTGGTTCAAGAACGAAGCGGAGGAGGCCGCGAAATTCTATTGCGACCTCTTCCCCGACAGCGAACTGCGCAATGTCGAACGCGCTCCCGGCGATTACCCGGCGGGCAAGCAGGGCGACGTGCTGCTGGCCAACTTCACCCTGCTGGGGCTGCCTGCGATGGCCCTCAACGGCCGGCCGCAGGGCGAGTTTTCCGATACGGTCTCGCTCCAGGTGTTCACTGACAGCCAGGAAGAGACCGACCGCTATTGGGAGGCGCTCACCGCGGGCGGCGGGGGCGAGATGGCGTGCAGCTGGTGCTTCGACCGCTTCGGCATGCGCTGGCAGGTGGTGCCGCGGGTGCTGATGGACGGGCTCCGCCATCCCGACCCGGTGGTGCAGGGCCGCGTGTTCGCGGCGATGCAGTCGATGGTGAAGATCGACCACGCCGCGATCGAAGCCGCGATCAGGGGGGACTGAGGAAATGGCGCGCAAAATCACCGGTGGAATGTTTCTTTCGCTCGATGGCGTGATGCAGGCGCCCGGCGGCCCGGGCGAGGATCCGATGGGAGGCTTCGAAGAGGCCGGCTGGGTCTTCAAACTGTGGGACGAAGGGATCGAGCCAGCTCTCGGCAAACTGTTCGGGGGAGAATACGACCTGCTGCTCGGCCGCCGCACCTACGATATCTTCGCCGCCTACTGGCCCTATGCGGAAGGCGACAACAAGCCGATGAGCGAAGCCTTTTCAAGGGCGACGAAATACGTGCTGACCCGCGGCGAACCGGACCTGCCATGGGAGAACACGCACCGGCTGTCCTCGATCGAGGAAGTTGCCCGGATCAAGCATACGGAGGGCCCCGACCTCGTTATCCAGGGGTCGAGCACGATCTATCCGGGCCTGCTGGCCGCTGGCCTGATCGATGAGCTGGTCCTGATGACCTTTCCCGTTACATTGGGCCGCGGCAAGAGAATGTTTGGCGAGGGCACGCCGGTCGAACGGCTCGAGATGACCGACCATTGGGTCACCGACAAGGGCACCGTCGTGGCTACCTATCGTCCCGCAGGCGCGCTGCCTCCCTATCCGGATGAAGCGCCGATCCCGATCGTAAGCGAGCGCGAAATCGAGCGCCGTCGCCGGATCGAAATGGGCACTTGGTGATGCTGCAGCTCTACGGCCACCGTTTTTCTTCCTACACCTGGAAGGCGCTGATCCCGCTTTATGCCAATGGCACCGCGTTCGAATTCCGCGATGTCGATCCCGGAGCGCAAGACGGTGCCGAGAACCGGGCGTTTGTTCAATCGGCCCATCCGGCGGGCAAGTTCCCGGTCCTGCGCGATGGCGAGACCACGGTGATCGAGGCGACCGCGATAGTCGAATACCTCGCCGCGCATCATCCGGGTCAAGCGCCGCTGATCCCTGCCAATCCGGCCGAAGCGGTCGTGGCCCGCATGATGGACCGGGTGTTCGATAATTACGTGATGAACACCGGCCAGCTGGTCGTGAATGCCTACATCGCGGACGCGCAAAAGCCCGACCCGGTACAGGTCCGGGCGGGCAAGGATGGGCTTTTGCGATCCTACGCCTGGCTCGAAGCCTGGCTGACCGCGAAAACCCTTCCCGAGCATGTAAGCCTGGCAACCTGCGCGGCTGCGCCGTCGCTGTTCTACGCAGACTGGATCGAACGCATCCCCGCCGACTATCCGCGCCTCGCTGCGCTGCGCAGGCAGATCCTCTCACTTCCGGCAGTTGCGCGCTGCGTGGAGGACGCACGCCCCTTCCGTCACTATTTCCCGCTTGGCGCGCCCGACCGCGACTGATCAGGCGAAGACGCGCGATTTCCTCAGCAGCTGGTAGGCCTCCACCACCCGGCCCAGCCGCGCCTCGAACTTGCGATCGCCCCCGTTGCGGTCGGGGTGGTAGCGGCGCACCAGCTCGGAATAGCGGCGGCGCAGCTTCTGGCGGTCGACATCGAGGCCGAGTCCCATGGTGTCGAGCGCCCTCGCCTCGTCCGCGCTGAACCGCCCGTCCATCTGCACCTCCGCCTCGCGCCGGGCACGGTTCTTGATTCCGTTGGCGCGGGCGGAGATCGCGTCGAGCGGGTCGTCGTAGTCGGCCCAGCGCGGCATGCCGTCGATCCCTGCCGTCGGGCGAAAGGCGCGCGTCTCGGTCTGCCACCCCGCAATGGGGGACTGGGCAGCAAGGATTTCGTCGGCGCTCATCCCCTCGAACCAGTCATATCCGGCGTTGAATTCGCGCACGTGATCGAGGCAGAACCAGCGCCATTCGCCCGGCCCGTCGAACGAACTGCCGCGCACGCCGGGGGCGCGGAATTCGCCCGGTTCGCGGCATCCCGGGTGCTGGCACATGCGCTGCGCATTTTCGTAACGGCCATGGAATCGCGTCTGTTTCACTGCGTAAGGATGGGCATGGACAAGCCGGAAGTGAAGCCCCAAAGAGGCACCATGGGGACAAGGGTTGCTGAGGAAATCGAAGACTTGCTGCGCGCGGCCTTTGCGCCGACGCGGCTGGAAGTCATCAACGACAGTGCCAGGCATAGCGGCCATGCGGGCGACGACGGCAGCGGGGAATCGCATTTCACGATTGTCATCGAAAGCGCTGCCTTTGCCGGAATTTCCCGGCTCGAACGGCAGCGCATGGTCAACCGCGCACTGGGCGACATCCCGGGCCAGAGGGTTCATGCGCTGGCGATAAGGGCCTCCGTCCCGGACTGATCCGATGCTGCTTTCGCGCACCTATTGCCCCTCGGAGGCCCTCGCCCCCTTTGTCCGGCGGTTCTATGTGTTCGAAGCCGAATTGCCGGCGGAAATGGTGATCGAGGATTTCCTTCTCGCAGAGACGGCCTTCGTGCGCTGCCTGCTCAAGGGGGACTGGATGGGAGAGGTCGCGCCGGGCGAATGGATCCAGCCGGGCAGGACGCTGTTTTTCGGTGCCAACGCACACCCCTTCCGCGTCCGCGTGCAGGGCAGCTTCGCGGTGGCGGGATTCGCGATCCGTCCGAGCGGATGGAAAGCGCTGTTTGACTGTTCGCATCGGGAATTCGCCGACCGGCTGCTCACCCTGCAGGAGCTGTGGGGCGACATTGCCGACACGATGCAGGCCGGGGTCGAGCAGGCAAGCGATGATGAAGGCAAGCTCGCGGCGATGGAAGCCGGGATCGCCGCCAGACTTGATGCCCTCGGGACACGCAAGACGGACAGGCAGATGGCCCGGTTCGAAGTCTTCGCAAGGACCGACAGCGGCATCAGGGTGGAGGATGCCGCGCGCGAAGTCGGTCTTTCGGTTCGCCAGCTCGAGCGGCGCTGCGAATACACCTTTGGCCTGACTCCCAAGGCGATCCTGCGCCGCAGCCGCTTCCTCGACATGGCGACCGCGATGCGCGGCTTTTCCAGCCCCAGCGATCAGGACCTTGCCAGCTTGCGCTATTTCGACCAATCGCATGTCGCGCGCGAGTTCCGACGCTTCACCGGCATGACCCCGACCGAATTCACCAATCGGGTGACCCCGCTGCAAACTGCCGGGCTCAAGCTGCGCGAGGAAAGCCGGTTCGAGGATTAACCACGCCGACAAGGCCCTTCCCCCGCAGGTTGGGTCGTGACACAATCATCCGCATGATCGAACAGACCATCACCCCTATCACCCACGATCTCGGCCAGTTCGAGGTGCGCCGGGCGATCCCCAGCCGCGCGCGCACAATGGTGGGGCCCTTCATTTTCGTCGACCAGTTCGGCCCGGCACAGCTCGACATCGGCAGCGGGATGGACGTGCGACCGCATCCGCATATCAACCTTTCGACCGTTACCTGGCTGTTTGAAGGCGCGATCGATCACCGCGACAGCCTGGGCAGTTTCTCGACCATCCGCCCCGGGCAAGTGAACCTGATGACCGCCGGGCGCGGGATCGTCCATTCCGAACGCAGCCCGCAGGCTGAGCGCGATGCGGGCCCGCGGCTCTACGGCATGCAGACCTGGCTCGCCTTGCCCGACGGGCGCGAGGAGATCGACCCCGCGTTCGAGGCGATTTCGGATCTGCCGGTGATCGAGGACCAGTGCGCCAAGGCGACGGTCATCATGGGCGAGCTGTGGGGTAAACGCGCGCCGACCACCACCCATGCCGGCACCATCTATGCCGAAATCGTGCTCGCCCCGACCGGTGCCTTGCCGATCGAGATCAGCGCGGACGAACGCGCGGTCATGCTGGTCGGCGGCGAGGCGAGCATCGACGGGCAGGCGCTCGGGCTCTACGAATTGACCGTCCTTGCACCGGGCCGGAACATGACGCTGACCAGCGAGCGCGGGGGGCGGGTCATGCTGCTCGGCGGCGAGGCTTTCGCTACCCAGCGCCATGTGTGGTGGAACTTCGTCAGTTCCGACCGTGAGCGCATCCGTCAGGCGCGCGACGACTGGACCGCAGGCCGCTTCCCCACCGTGCCGGGCGATGCGGAGGAATACATCCCCCTGCCCGACCAGCCCAAGACCGTCAGCTACCCGTAAGGAGAGGATATGGATTTCGCAGGACAGGTTGCCTGGATCACCGGCGCGAGCTCGGGCATCGGCGCGGCGCTCGCGCGCGAACTGGCGCAGCGTGGGATGCACTGCATTCTTTCCGGACGCGACGAGATGCGGCTGCAGGCGGTTGCCGACGACCTCGCGACCGAGGCGCTGATCCTGCCGTTCGATGTGCGCGACGATGCAGCCTTGGCCGAAGCCACCACGCAGGCGATCGGCTGGAAGGGGCAGGTCGATATCGCCGTTGCCAATGCGGGCATCTCGCAGCGCAGCCGCGCGACGCGCACCGACATGGCGGTGTATCGCGCAATCATCGACGTCGACCTCACCGCGCAGATCGCCTTCAGCCAGGGGCTGATCGGCCACATGAACGAGCGCGGCAGCGGGCACCTGCTGTTCATTTCCTCGATCGCGGGCAAGGTCGGGGTGCCGATGCGCACCGCCTATTGCGCCGCCAAGTTCGGGCTGGCCGGATATGCCGACGCGCTGCGCGCCGAGCTGTCGCCAACGGGCGTGGAGGTGCATGTCATCTACCCCGGCTCGGTCGCGACCGATGTTTCGCGCAATGCGCTGACTGCCGACGGCAGCAAGCGGGGCAAGAGCGACAAGGCTATCGACGAGGGCATTCCAGCCGGTGAAGCCGCGAAGACCATGATCGATGCGGTGGCGGCAAGCCAGCGCGAGATCATCGTCGCGCGCGGGATGGAGGAGGCGATGGGCGAGCTGCGCCGCACCCCCGACCAGCTGTTCGACCAGGTCGCGGCGATGGTCGCCAACGGCTATATGGAGAAGATGGAGGCCGAGGGCTGACGATGGAGCAGCAGCGCATCACCCTCGCCAACGGGATTGAGCTCGATGTCGTCGACCAGGGGCCGCGCGACGCACCGGCGCTCATTTTCCTTCATGGCTTTCCCGAGAGCCACCGCGCCTGGCGCAACCAGATCGCGCAATTCTCGAATAGCTACCGCTGCATCGCGCCCGACCAGCGCGGCTATCGCGGATCGTCCAAGCCGCAGGAGGTCAACGCCTACACTCCCGACAAGATGATCGGCGATGTGTTCTTCCTCGCCGATGCGCTGGGGATCGAGCGCTTCACCATCGTCGGCCACGACTGGGGCGGCGCGATCGCCTGGGGCGTCGCCTATACCGGCATGATGAACGGGCGGGTGACCCGCGCGGTGATCGCCAATGCGCCCCACCCGGTGCTGTTCCCCAAGCTGCTCTACAACAACCGCGAGCAGCGCGCGGCGAGCCAGTATTTCACCATTTTCCGCGATCCGGCCAATGATCCGATGATCCGCCAGCACGGCCTCGCCCCGCTGCTGATGAAGGCGTTCGAAGGCAAGGTGATGACCCGCATCGACGAGGACGAGGCGGCGCGGATGCTGGCCGACTGGTCGGACCCCGTTGCCGCCTTCGGCATGCTCAACTACTACCGCGCCAGCCCGATGGAAGTGCTGCCGCTCGATGCGCCCTACGAACTGCCCGCCGACTACCAGCCCTTCCCGCTGCCCAAGCTTGCGATACCGACACTGGTGATCTGGGCGATGGACGACGAGGCGCTGCCGCCCGCCAATCTCGACGGGCTGGACGAGGTGATCGTGGACCCGCTGGTGGTGCAGGTCCCCGGCTGCGGCCACTTCGTCCAGTGGGAAGCGCCCGAGGCGTTCAACGCCGCGATGGAGGCGTTTCTGGACGCGACGGGTTAGGCGGGGAGGGAATTTTCGAACGGCAGATGTTCTTGCTTTTGCGTTTAAGAGCTGCCGTACCGCTAACGACCCAATTGCGGACATTCAGCCTGTCAGCGTTTTGTGCTGCTTTAGAAAGCTGCGGATCAGCTCACGATCTCTTGGGCCTTCCATCTCGCTAGTGTCGAAAGCACAGTAGAACTCGAAGAATGTGTCAGGCCATTCGCAACCCTCGCCAAGCTCCAACATAGCGCCAAAGAGGGCATTCGCTGCTCCGTCGCAAAACTCCCAGCCTAGAAATCCGACGAAGAAGTCACTCGCCAATTCCACCGCCAACTCGTCTAAGAACTTGGCTGGCGGAAGCTTGGCTTCAGACGACCAGCGCGTGATGTCATCTTGGCTGACATAATGATGGGCCTCACGCCACCGAACCCGCAACTCGTTCAGAACCGACTGATACATCTAGCGAGGATACCGTCGCGTTGGTCGGCGCGCCACCAAAACTTTATGGCAGCTTTCCACCCACTTTCGGTCATTCGCCGCGATCAGCCGCGACCCTGAAAGCGGACGGGCAGCTATCGCTTCGCCAGCGACAAAAGCAAACCTTCTGCAAACGACCCCGATTCCGACGTTAAGGGGCGCACCCCGAGCAAGAGGAAGCGGCTTTTCGTGAGTGGCGTGGGCCTCTTCAATAAGGCCGGGCACAAAAGGCGCACGGAGGGGCCGAAATCTCAGTCGTTGAACGCAGAAA
>JBGSPZ010000073.1:0-8708 GCA_041738375.1 Parerythrobacter sp.
CGCCGCAGGCTCGCGCCCGATCACATTGTCGCCGAAACGCGCATAGGCCCCGCCGCCCTCGCGCGGTTCGATGACGAAATTGGCGGCGAAGCGATCGGACGAAAGCAGGTCGGGCTTGCTCTCCCACAACTGGCCGCCGCCGAGCAATTGCACCTCTGCGATCGCCTCGCCGGTTGGCTTTAGAGCGGTAGCGGCGGGAAGTGTGGCAGCGATCCCCGGGTCGAACCCGCGAGAGCGCACCAGGCTCTCGCTGGCGATCCGGCGGCGCATGGCAGTCCCGGCTCCGTCGTCGGGCAACACGCCGCCGACACCGCTGGTCGCCAGCGCGATCGCGTCTTCCGGCACTGCGGTTGCCGGCTGCGTGAAATCGAGTGTCCGCCCTTCATCGGCGAGGACGATATTGCCGATCGCAATTGCGCCGGGGTTGGCCGTATCGCCTTGCAGGTTGAGCGGGAATGCAAGCGCATCGGCCCGGTGCCAGGCGATGCGGACGAGATCGAGATTGAGGACGGCGTCCTTAACTCCAGGTTCGACCTCGGTCAGCCGAACGAGTTGGCGATGCGCCCGATCGGGAAAATCGCCGGGAGCGCCGCCGAAGGGGAACAGCTCTTCGAACAGGATCAGATCGCCAACCGCCAGATCGAGCTTTGGGTTCGCCTCGCGCAGCCACGCCTCGGTTGCACCCACCGGTAGGCAGCAGGCCTCGTCGCCCCAGTCGTGCAGCAGCATCCGGTTGCGGACGGTCTTGATCGTCGGCAGATCCTGCATCGCCTCGAACACGATTGCCCCGCCGTTGACCAGCGCTTCCATCGCTTCCGGCTCTCGCGGCAGGGCAGCAGCGAGACCGGACGTGCCGCTTGCCGGTGCGGTGAGGAACCGCGCGCCCTTGGGGATGGCGGGGTCGCCGGCAAGATGATCCGACTTCGCAACGATAGCTACCGCCACCCTGGCGTTGGATCCTTCGTCGGGCTGGTAACCGAGCAGCCTGCCATGACGTCGCAGCGACAGGCGCTGCCTTGCAGTCCGCAGATAGGCTTCGGTCCCGACCGCGTCCTGGAACCAGCTTGCGCGGTCCGCAGCGTCGGAAAGCGTTTCGACCAGCATCACGCCGAGATCGGCCGGATTGCGCTCGCGCCAGTCGGGTACGGTTACCGCCATCCGGTCGAGCATCAGGCGGCGGAACCCTTCGTAGTCGCGGGTCAGGTAATCGAGCGGCGGCCCCTCTTCGCGCGAACGACCGGTATCGACATCGTCGACGCAATCGAAATCGCTCGGGCATTCGACCTTGAAGAAGATCGTCACCTCGGCCAGCCGTGGGTCCATGTTGGCAGGCGGCGTTTCGACCGCGGCGGCCGCCTTCAGCCGCAGCACATAGGGGGAGAAATCCCCCCTCCGGTCGAGCGTCAGGCGCAGCTGCGTCGGCCCGGTGCCCAGTTCGACCGAAGCAACCTTGACACCCGTGACCCGCGATCCGCCTTCGATCGCAAAGTTCTCGGGCGCGAGCAGCGCTGCCCCCGCATCGCTCACCCCGTCGGGCTTGAGAAAGCTCACTTCGAGGATCCGCTGCCGCAGGTCTTCGCTTGGCGCGCCGATGTCGATCACCTCGACAAAATCGATGCCGTTGATCTCGAGCCCGCCGATCGTGACGTTGCTCGCCGCGACCCGCTGGCGCCGCAGGCTGGTGCCGCAGTGCTGGACGAGGCCGCTCACAATGTGTGCTCCAGGGTGACGGTGCGCAGATTCTCTTCGTCGATCCGGCGATACTGGACCGTTATGGCGAGCAGGTTGTCGCGCGCTTCGGCGGCGACCGCTCGCACCTCGATCCGCGGGGAAAGCCATTGCTGGAGCGAGGCCTGCACCATGTTGCGCGCGGCGGCGGCTATCTCCGGCGCGTTCTCACTGAACACCATTTCGTGAATGCCCGCGCCGAAATCGGGGCGATTGCGTCGTTCCCCCCGCCGGGTGAACAGAATCTGCTCGATCAGGTGGACGATGTGCCGGTCTTCATCCGCGCTGCGGGTCGAGCCGTCGGGGGCGATGGCATAGGGGAAGGCGAAGTGGGTCATGCCGCCAGCACCTTCATCTGGATGTTGGTCCAGCCGACCGGCCCCTGGGGTATGTTCTCCGCTGAATAGCAAAGATCCGACGGGTTCTGCAGCAGCACGAATTTGCCTTCGGCCATCACCTTGCTCGAAATCCCGAGCAGCATTTCGGTGACGCAGGGCTGGGGCTTGCCGTTGGGCAGGGTGAAGGGGCATCCGGCGACCGTGCCCTTGTCACCCAGCGCGAGCGCAGGGGCGTTGTCGATCATGACCTTGGTGGTCGATGTCGTGAGCGTACCCATCGCCGCATGCGGGCACTGGGTCTGGGTCAGCTGGGTGACGACCGGCTTGCTCACGGCAGCACCTTGAGGTTGGTGCCGTTGATCGAAACCCCGTCTGCCGCAAGCTTCACGCTGCTGCCGGAGAAGCTGATCTCCACCGCCGCCGGGCCGATGTCGATCAGGGCTTCGCCGGTCATCGTCGTGACGCTCAGCTTCGCAGCGACAAGTCCGATGGTGTCGTTGAACTCGAGCGTGAAATTCTCACCCACCCAGGCGTGGGTGGTCGGGTTGGTCGGTCCGATCGCCACCGGCGCGTCGCCTTGGCCCCAGAAGCCGCCCGACCACACCGGGAACTGCGGATCGCCGCGCTCGAAATCGATCCACACCATCGCTCCGACCGGTGGGATCGAAAACAGGCCCACGCCGGGGCCGGCTCCGGGCAGGCACGGCATCGCCCACGCCATGGTGCCGTCGCCATAGACGTCGGGCACGCTCACCTGGATGCGCCCGATGCCGAAGGGATCGATGACATTCTCGACCGTGCCGCGATACTTGCCGAAGAAGGTTTTCGGAGAGTTCCGCATCATGCGATCTCCAGTTCGGGCGGGACGACGGGGGCGAGCGGATAGAGTTCGCCGCGCTGCAAGCGGAAGGTCTGGCTGTAATCGCCGGGGCGGATGGCGTGGCGAACCTCCGCGACGGTATAGAGCCCGCCATAGATTGCACCGACCCCGCGGATATTGACCTGCTGGAACGGCCGCAGGACGTCGTTATACTGGACGTTGTTGATCGTCCCGGTCACGACGACCGCGTTCTCGGAGGTTTCCTGCAGCCTTGCGGTCGATACCGCGGCGGCCTGCATCGCGCTCATTCCCGATGCGGCGAAGCGCTCCTCGCGCAGGCTACCAGCACGCGTCGCCCATTCGGGAACCGCTCCGTGCGGCGCTCCGGGCAGGCCGGGCACCGCGACTTCCATGTCGGCGCCGGTCATCCGGTCCACGACGCGCGCACTGGCGGACGTGATCTGGTCCCCGTCATGCGTGATGGTGACACCGTAGGCATCCGACATCGGCCCGAGGTCCACGCTCAGCGTCTTCTGCGGCAGGCCGGGGATCGGGAGCGGCCCCCAGTAGAATGTCGAGGTGCCGGGCGCAGGGCCGGGCTGGAGCGCGGCATGATAACCGTTCGCCCGGGCCATTTCTCGCAGATAGGCGAGATCGGTCGCGCTTTGCTGCGGGGTGCTGTCGACCGGATTGGGCTGTTCGAAAATCGTCGGCGGCAGGACCAGCGGCACGATCCCCTCGGTCGCATATTGCGCGAGGATCGCCATCGCGATCAGGTTGGGCGCGAGCGCAGGCCATTCGGTCTGCACTTCGGTCCGGTTCATCAGCTCCGACAGATCGCGGCCGAGCAACACCACCCGCCCGTCATGCGAATCGTTGGGCGGGATATATTGCGACCGCACGATCAGCCCGTGAAAGACGGGAACCGGTTTTACCCCCATGACCATCGAAACGCCGATGCGGCCACCGCTCTGGAAACGCGGATCGTCGACGAAGGGGGCGCCGAGCAGCCCCAGCGGACCGCTCCGCCCCGCGGCGAGCACCAGCCTGAAGACCGATGGCCGGCGGACCGAGCACTCCAGCTCCAGCTCGACGATGGCTTCCATCACGTCGAGCGTTGCGGGCAGCAGGACCGGCCCGACACCGAATTGCAGCAGGGCCCTGATGCCGAGGATGTTGCCGAACGCGCTCATCGCGGTCCCACCTCCCCAGCACCGAGCAGCGGGATGGCAACTGTATCTCCCGGTTCGCCGAGCACCTCGTCCGGATGCGGGCGCGGGCTGGCGGCGGCGATTACCCACCATGCTGTGGCTTGGCGGAAATACTGCGCCGAAAGCAGGTCGATGCGTTCGCTGTCCTTGACCCGGTGGTTGGCGGCGATCGGCACGTCTTCATAGTGCGGCAGCAGGACGGGCCGCAGATGGCGCACCTCCGATCCGTCCGGCCGCGTGCGCGAGCGGACCGGGATTGCGGCATAGCGGCTGTCCTTGCCGATCATGACGCGCCACTCCTCACAGATCGATCCCGACCGCTTCGGCGGCGTTGTTGAGGCTGGCGACGGTGGCGAGGGTTTCCTTCACCACCTGGTGCGCCATGAATGCCCAGTATCCGGGATTGGTCATCGACAGGTCGTTGTAGGTCAGCACCTTCATGCTCACCGAAACGTCGGCACGGATCGGATGGAGATTGGCGTCGTGCGCGGTTTCGGTGATCGACAGGCTCTCGATCTTCACCGGGACGATGCGGGTGAGGCCGTAGATGAACAGGGTGAGCGGGGCGGCGGGCGGAACGACTTCCATCATCCCGCCGACCAGCAGGGCCTGGTTGATCGCGACCGCGATGGACTTCGGGTAGACCAGCATCTCCAGGGCGGCGAGATTGCCGCTGATCCCGGCGCCCAGCGGGCCGTTCTCTCCCTCTTCCATCTGGTCGATCAGGTCCATCTTGAGCGTCACCGAGATGGTTTCCTGCGGCGGCCCGGCGAGCCGGAGCGGCTCCGACTTGGCCCCGCCGCCGGCCCCGCCGCCATATTGCGGAGCGAGCGAGCGCGAGAGTTGCTCCGGATTGTACTGGAAGATCGCGATCGACGAGATCGGGTTGAAGATATCGATCCCGACGATCGCACCGCGCATGACCTTGGGAGAGAGGGGGAAGGAGGTGGTCATCAGCGTCCCCCCGCATAAGGATATAGCCGGACGGCATCTGGCCCGCGCGCTAGGCTGATTCTTTGTCCGCTGGACAAGGAAATGACTGTCGGGGTTTCCCCGGGACCAAATTCCGGCAGGTAAAATCTGATCTTTGGAAGTGGAGTAGCGGGCACAACGGCCAGGAAAATGGCGCCTTGTTCCATTTCAAAAATATTGTCGTCCAGTCTGCAGGACAGCGAAAGATGGACTGCAGTTCCGCTCGTTGGGGGTGAACGCAAGCTTATTCCACCAGTGACCAGACAGGATAGCGATGATCGCCGTCCATCGGTGACTTCGCCGGGAACTTCCTCTGCGCTTACGACATCTGTCTCGCTGGCTGGTTCGCCCGAAGCCGAGCCGCTTGTCCTGGGCGCCGACAGCGGTTCTGTTGCGCTCCCTTCACCTTCGGGCGCTTCCGATGGCGCGCCTTCCGAAACGCTTGGGCCCCCAGTTGGTGTGGATTCCGGGTGCGGCGGTGTACCGCTAATTGCGCCTGCGCCTGCGCCTTCGGACCCTTCGACAGGAGATTCGGCGGACACCGTTGCCTCTCCACTTGCAGTGCCACCAGAGTCGTCAGTTTCGGAATTAGAATCTCCATCACCATCTTCTGTGCCGCCAGAGTAGCTTTCCGAGCAGTTGAATTCCGACATGGTCAACGGTTCAACGACCAGGGTATCGGGGTTGCACATAATTTCACGAGCACCCTCGGGCAGTTCGTTGCGCAGTGTCGTCAATATCTCGCGGGCAATCCTCTGCGGTAGAATCTGAACCAGCTCAGACGCCATAAGGACCCGCGCCAACAGCCGCCGGGCCCGGCAGGATTGCATCATCCTGCCAACAAACCAGTCGATCGGCGATACGCCGAACACGGACAGCACAAGGTCCAGTGCCGAAGCTAGACACGTAATGATCGCACCGACCGCCGCTGCCGGGAGGCCTGCAAGACAGGTCGCAACACGCATGCCCCGTGCCAACAGCGTCGCCACGCCGACAACATCGCCGATGATCCTGCCCGCCACCGCGATTTCATCGAGCCAACCGCGTAGCGGACCAATCACGCGTTCGGCGAGACTTTCAAAATTGCCAAGGAGGTCTTCGCGCAGGCTCGCCGCAATCGTCTCCGCCTCGTGAAACTTGGCAGTCAGCTCTTCCATGGACTCGCCTTCTGTCAGGCGGGTCATATAGTCGGTGAAGCCGCGCTCAAGGCACTGGATGAGTATCCCCCCAATCTTCCGCATCATGATCGTGCCAAGCGTAGTGAGTACCATAACGCCAACCCGGCGCGCTACCGCCGCAAGCGCGCTACCGCCGCCGCCGCGCATTCGTGTCGACCGGAAGGCTGCGCGAGCCCTGCGCTTCAGGCTTTCATACGCTGCCACAGCGCGAACGAAGACATTGCCGAAGGTAGCACGGAGGCGGCCGAAAATCGCCGCCGGGGCAACAGGTGACGGATCAGTCCAGAATTCCAACCGCTCCACCCGGCGCGCTTGCGAGACTATTCCCCTGGCGCCCCTGACTGCAGTACCCGGGGGTACATGCGTGCTATGGTCTTGCGATCCGTAGTTCGCATTGAACCAGTCTTCCGCGCGAACGACGGCATTCTGGAACTTTATGCGGTTCCTGAAATTTTCTGGAACATCGCGATTGAATATGGACCGCAAGTTGTTGCTGGCATATTGCGGGTGCACGGCACTGCCAACGCGCATCGCGTTCCAGTTCGCAAAACTGAAACTCCGGTCTTCAACCGTCCGGCGAACCTTTCCTTGGGCGGAACTCGCGTACGGTGTGGACCGCCGACGGGCCATCGGCACCTGAGCCCTGTGTTTAAGGTGCGGCGATGCCGCAGGATCGGTACGACGGCAAAGACTGCGCCTGCGGTTGGGGTGTGATTTCAGACAGTTCAATATGGTCTGCAGTCGCCTGGCCGAGGCAGTGAAATTGGCATTTCCGCCCGAACGGCCGAATTGCGTTCGCAGATCCTCCGGATTGGGTTCCACGAAATAGACCCAGATCCCGTTGGTATTGACCCGGTCCTTGACCGCACTTGTCCGGCCACGAATGCGATGCGTTCCTCCGCGCGGTCCTGCCTGGGGCTGGAAGACATCCGAGCCGCCTGGCAAACCGCTGCTAAGCCGAAGTTCGAGGCTTGGAATTTCATTCCACCCTCCGCTGCGATTGGCCTGAAGGTCGGCAGGAATTGTTATCTGGTTGCCCTGCATAACGCGCGCATTTGGACGCCAGCAAGATGTAGGCGTCAGCGCAGCGGTTCGTTCTATCCCGCTAATATAGCCTGCAATCTGGGGTTGCCCGTCCCTGCGCGCATCCTCATTATGGCCAGGCTTGACGTCGCCGATCCATATCTGAGTTGGCGCCATGTCGCACCCGGTGAGGGTGCCCGCGGCGTTGATCCGCGGATATCTATGTGAATGATGATAGCCGGCGGGGCCTGTGCCAACCCGTGGTAGCATGGGGTGAAATGCCCAGGTCGTCATGCAGGCAGTGGGAGATTGACCGGCGGGAGGCTCGGTTGTGAGATTCCTCGCCCCGCCAGTACCATCGGGTTCTATGCCAGGAACGTTACCATTGTCGGACTTGTACAGATCGGCATATCCGCAACCAGTCGATGTTCCAGCGTCAGGTATCCTAACTTCGGTCACCAGACCGGAGTTCCTTGCAACAAACTCCTCTTGAATCTCACTATGGATTCGTCCGTGCCTCACGGTCGCGCCCGGAACGGTTCCAAGCAGCGAAGCTGCGTGTGTGCCAGCGGGCTGCCAATAAGCGACAAATCTTCGGGCATGATCGGTGGCATCAGCTGTTACCAGGTGCGGCTGCCCCGCCGGTTCAACGCCCAGCTGATCCGCCGGTGACCCGATTTCGCCTGGTGAGGTTTGCTGCAAGACATGGGCGAGTTCATGGGCGAGTGTGAAGCTGGGCGTATCGGTTTCATTCGGGCCAAGCCAGATATGGCTGCGATAGGTGAATGCGCGTGCACCGATTGATCTGTTCAATGCATTTGATGCTGGACCGCGGTGAATTCTCACCGAACCTAGATCGCGTCCCATCCGTCTTTCGAAGAACCGCCGGGTAGATGCGGCCATCGGGCTGCCCCCGTTGGTGAGCCGCTGGTCGGACAGGTCAGCGTCGCTGTTCCAGGCGGGAGCAGCGGGCTGATCCGGCGCCATCCGCAGCATATCCTCCGCATCGCTGCTTGGATCTGCGCTCCGCCGCGCCTTGGCCTCATCGTCACCAGAGGCGCAGCTGGCGCAGGCGCGTTGGACCATTGGCCCGGTGGCGTGGTGCGACTGCGGTGCAGCGCCGATGTCGTCGTCCCGCAATGCCATAACGTGACCCGCGATGGCATCGGCCTCGTGCTCGAACGGATCGTCCGCTGCGCCGACTTCCAGCCGCGCGTGGACCTTGGTCGCTTCCTCTTTCTCCTCGGCGTCGCACGTCTCGCATTTGCGCTGGACGGCCTCGCCCGGTGCCCGGCTCACCGACGGCGGAGGCGGAGGAGCGGGCGGGGCAGAGAGCGGAATGCGCGAGAGCGACGAGACCGGCCCGCTGTCCATTTGCAAGGACTCCAGCGCCTGCGCCACCACCGGCGCGGGTGCCGCCGGAGGGGCCTTTGCCTGC
>JBGSPZ010000092.1:0-1702 GCA_041738375.1 Parerythrobacter sp.
GGGCGCATGGCGACATTGCGGCGCGGTGAGCCATGTGTTCACCCACGCCAGGCTGACGCTCCACGTCCATGCTCTGGTCGACCGGCAATCCGCACCGCCCATGGCCGGCCAATGGTGGCCGCTGGATACTCTGGGTGAGGCAGGCCTGCCGACCCTGTATGCAAAAGCGGCCCGGCTTGTGCTGGCGACCGGATAGGCAATTGACCGTTCAGCCGGCTTCGCCCAAACCGCGTCAAACGATTTCAAAAGAGGACCTGTCGATGGCGTTCCGTTCGTTCGAGAATTCACAGATTTCGCGTCGGTCGCTGCTGCGCGGCTCGGCCATGGTCGGGGCGGGTCTGGCGCTTTCGGCGCATCCGTTCGGCCGGATGGCTTTCGCCAAGACGAGCCAATGGCCCAATGTTCTCGCGACAGTCGAAGACTATGTATCGAGCGGCAAGGTCGCCAACATGATCGCCGCATTGGGCTGGGGCCAGGGGGAAGCTGAGGTCATCGCGCGCGGCAAGCTCGCGTTCGACAGCATGGTCGATGCCGATATCGACAGCCTCTACCGGATCTATTCGATGACCAAGCCGGTCACCGGGATGGCGGCGATGATGCTGGTCGAGGACGGCACCATCGCGCTCGACCAGCCGGTTGCGGACTTCATCCCCGGCTTCGCCAGCATGATGGTGCAGAAGCAATATGACGGCAGCATCGGGGAGGAAAACCTCGAGCCGGCAAAGACGGCGGTCACCGTCCGCATGCTGATGACCCACACCGCCGGGCTGGGTTACGGGATTATCCAGAAGGGCCCGATCGTGAAGGCCTACGAGGAAAAGGGTCTCATCCCCGGCCAGGTCAGCCGCTTCCCGATACCGGGCCTGAGCCGTGCGAAACCGACCGACAGCCTCGAGAAATTCGCCAATGGCATCGCCGAGATGCCCTTGGTCTACCAGCCGGGCACGAAGTGGAGCTATTCGGTCGGGCTCGACGTGCTCGGCCGGGTGATAGAGGTCGCCTCGGGCATGCCGTTCGAGGAATTCCTCAAGGCACGCATCTTCGAGCCCTGCGGCATGCGCAGCACCTGGTTCCAGGTGCCCGAGAGCGAGAAGGCGCGCCTGACGACCAATTACGGCGTGCTCAACAGTATGGTGCTGCCGATCGATCCGGGGATGAATTCGATCTATCTCGACAAGCCCGGTTTCCCCTTCGGCGGGGCGGGCCTCGTGTCCAGCACCCGCGATTACGACCGATTCCAGCGCATGCTGGTGGGCAAGGGCATGATCGACGGCACGCGGGTGATGGCGGAGGCGACGGTGCTGCAAGGCACGTCGAACCTGTTGCCCGAGAGCGCCGATCTGTCTGGCACCTGGGTCGCGGGGCAAGGGTTCGGCGCGGGCGGACGGGTTACCGGCGCCGCCTATGGCTGGGGCGGCGCGGCGGGCACCACCGCCTTTGTCGACATGGCGAGCGGGCTGCGCGCGGTGAACATGACGCAATACTCGCCGTCCGAGGCCTATCCGATTCAGCGCGAGTTTCCGGAGATCGTGCTCAAGGATCTTGCGCTGCGCAGCGAAGCCTACTGAGCATGGCAGCTGCCCCGCTCGCCTTCACCGGGTCGCGGCTCGACCGGGCAGACCATGTCCGTGCCGATCCCGACGCGCTGGCCGGCCTGATGAACTGGCGGGCGAAACTGCTTGCGCTCGACGGGCTGATGCCC
>JBGSPZ010000120.1:0-3146 GCA_041738375.1 Parerythrobacter sp.
GGCCGCGCCGCGGATGCGGCTGGCGATGGGCGAGCTCGGCTGCGATTTCTACGTCTTCAGCGCGCACAAGCTCTACGGCCCGACCGGGATCGGCGTGCTGTGGGCGCGCGAGGAACTGCTCGATGCGATGCCGCCTTACCAGGGCGGCGGCGCGATGATCGACCGGGTGACCTTCGCGAAGACCACCTACGCCCCGCCGCCGCAGCGGTTCGAGGCGGGCACGCCGATGATCGCAGAAGCGATCGCGCTGCACGCGGCGATCGACTATGTCGACGCGATCGATCCCGAAAGCCTGTTCGAACACGAAAGCGGCCTTGCTGCCACGCTGCGCGACGAGTTGCGCCAGCTCAACTCGATTCGCCTGTTCGGGCCGGAGCGGAGCGCGGGCATCGTCAGCTTCGCAATGGAGGGGGTGCACCCGCACGATCTCGGCACCATATTGGACGAAGAGAATGTCGCGATCCGTGCCGGGCACCATTGCGCCCAGCCGCTGATGGACCATCTCGGCGTCCCCGCCACCGCGCGGGCAAGCTTCGGATTGTACAGCGACGAAAGCGATATTGCCGCGCTGCTGCGCGGGATCGAGCGAACCAAGAGGATTTTCGGATGAACAAGGCGAGTGACGAAAAGGATTTCATCGCCGCACAAGCAGCGGGCGAGGACGTGGCTACCAAGTCGCCCGAAAAGCCGCCGCGCGCGCGTGTGTCCGATGCAGTGACCGACGACGAAACCCCGGCCGAGAAGCTCGAGCGCAAGCGCGACTATCTCGAAGGCTTCCTGCAGCAGAAGCCCGAAAGCGTCGGCGCGACCGGGCCAGGCGGAGCCTTGCAGCAGGCGGTAATCGATGCGCTGCGCGAGATCTACGACCCCGAAATCCCGGTCAATATCTACGATCTCGGGCTGATCTACGGGGTCGAAGTGGATGACGAAAGCGACGTCACCGTCACCATGACGCTGACCACTCCGCACTGCCCGGTGGCCGAAACCATGCCGGGCGAGGTCGAACTGCGCGCCGCCAGCGTGCCGGGCATCCGCGATGCCGAGGTCAACCTGGTGTTCGACCCGGCGTGGGACCCGTCGAAGATGAGCGACGAAGCCCGCCTAGAGCTTGGAATGCTATGACCCAGACCCGCACCCTGCCCGCCGCCGTCACCCTGACGCCTGCCGCCGAAGCGCGCATTGCCGATCTGATGTCGAAAGCGCCCGCGGACGCGATCGGTGTCAAGCTCTCGACCCCGCGCCGCGGTTGCTCGGGGCTCGCCTATTCGGTCGACTATGTCAGCGAAGAGGTGAAGTTCGACGAAAAGATCGCCACCCCGGGCGGCGTGCTCTACATCGACGGGGCAAGCGTGCTCTACCTCGTCGGCAGCGTGATGGACTGGGTGGAGGACGATTTCACCGCCGGCTTCACCTTCGAAAACCCCAATGCCAAGGGTGCCTGTGGCTGCGGCGAGAGCTTTATGGTATGACCCAAGCATGGATCGCACGCGACGCCTGATGGAAACGGTCAACGCGCTCATCGAGCGCGGCCCGTCTGCGCGTGGCCGGCGCGCGGTGGCCGATGCCATTGCCGCAGCGGCACGTGCCAAAAAGGGTAACGGCAAGCGCCGCAGGCCACCCGAGGCGGGGATCGCGGTTCCCGCTATACCGCCGAACGGACCGCTGCCCAAAACGGGCGGTGCGGAAGCGCAGCTGGAATTCGATTAGACTCAGCCTTCTTCCCTGATCCGGTCGATCAGCTCGCGCTCCAGCACATCGGTTTTGCCATCTGCATGGATCATCCGGTCGAGCCAGGCCTGCTCGTTCTCGGTCACGAGGTTGCCTTCGGCCTCGCGCTCGGTCACGCCCCAGTCGGCGTCGCGTCGGCCGAAGACCTTGCCGAATTGGTTGCGCACGTCGGGCGCCTCGGCGAACATCCGGCCCATGAAGCGGCCGACACTCGCGCGTTTTTCGGCGACAAAGGCTTCGAGCTCCTTCTGGCGTGCATGGCTCAATTGCGCATTGTCGAGCGTGAAGCCCTTGAGGTAGTTCGCCACCCCGTCGACGAACAGCTGCTGCCATTCGCCCGAGTTGTTCGCGCCCAGCGTCGCGTCCTTGATCCGGAACAGCATTTCGGCATCGAACCGGCTCACGGCTGCGGGGCCATGTCCGCCGCTGGCGAACACCACGCGGCGGATGATGCGGCATTCCGCACCGGTGATATGGGTGTCCGACAGCTCGCCGCCGCAGCGGGTCGGCCCGGTTCCGGTCAGCACGGCGGCTTCGATCTGCTTCAGCGCATAGCGTTTGAGGCTGTCGGGCACATTGCGCGCCTTCTCGATCACGCGGACCAGCAGTTCGAGCTCGGCCATGGTTTCGAGCCGCCCGTCGGCATCGAGCGCGCCGATCAGCCACTGCGCTTCGGCCTCGTCGCACATGCCGCGCGGCTCGGTGCCGTTGAGCACGAACTCGCCCAGGGCCTCGACGAAGAAATCGACCCATTCGCCGCTGGTTTCGGTCAGCGCGCGATTGATCGCGAAGATCACCTCGGCTTCCTCGCGGTGGATCCTGCCATCGCCCCAGCCGAGCCGGCGCAGTGCGAGCAGTTCCCCGGGCGCAATCGACCCGTCGGCGGCGACCGAGCGCGCAAGATCGGCGAAATGGATGCTCATGATACGGGTCCCCTCGATTCAGGCGGGGAGTATCGGCGAAGAGACTTAAATCCGGGTTACCTTTTGGTTGAGGCGGAACCAGCCCTCTCCCCCGCCCAACCACCCGATAGCCTACTGGGAACCATATCGGGTGGTTGGGCAGGGGAGAGGGCCGGCACCGTGAGATGAAATTGACCTATTGACCCAGCAGCGCCTTGATACAGGCGACCCGGTCGACATCGAGCCCGTCCGAGGCGCGCCGCGCATCGACATAGGTCGCGGTCGGCTCGGCTCCGGGGCTGGTCGGATAGAGATAGACATCGAGCACGCAGGCCTCGCCGCTGAATTGCAGCTTGCGCGCATCCCCTTCGTAGACATCGAGCCGGGGCTGACCGAATTGCTGGACCAAGCGCGGTGCGGTCGCGCCGATCAGCCCCTCCACCCCGCGCAGGGTCATGATCTGCGGCGCGCGGAAGCCGGGCGTGCTGCTCGGCTGGACCTGCGGACGGGTCGGCG
>JBGSPZ010000141.1:0-10959 GCA_041738375.1 Parerythrobacter sp.
GCGCTTGCAGGGCGCCAGATCGATGCCGCGATCATCGGCAGCCCGGTGCGCGACGGTGCGCGGCTGAAAGACCTGTCGATCACCACTTCGAGCTACGGCACGCCGATCCCGCGCCATTTCGGAGCGGTGCGTGCGGCTGGCACGATCATCTGGGCGACCGAGCTTGCCGAAAGCCGCGAAGCGAGCGGCGGGGGCAAAGGCCAGCCCAAGGTCACCAGCTACAGCTATTCCTCCTCCTTTGCGGTTGCGGTCTCCAGCCGTCCGATCGAGGGAATCGGGCGCATCTGGGCCGACGGAAATCTGCTGCGCGGTGCCGCAGGCGACCTGAAAACCACTGGCAGTCTGCGCATCTACACCGGGTTTGGCGACCAGCCGGTCGACCCGCTGCTTGCCGAAGCGATCGGACCCGACTGCCCGGCCTTCCGCCACCGTGCCTATGCCGTGTTCGAGGACCTTAGCCTCGAGGATTTTGGTAACCGCATACCCGCGCTGTCGTTCGAGATTCTGGCAGGCGACCAGACCCTCTCACCGCGCGATCTTGCGGGTACCGATGTGGCCGGCCTCACGGGCAACATGGTCTATGACGGCCTGTCGGGCGTCAGCTATGAGGGCGGCGCGCTGGGCGATTTGCTCGCCCGACTGCAATTGCTTTACCCCACTGCATGGGGCATCGACGGCGGCCGCATCGTCTTTGCGCCAATTCCCGAAGCCGGTGCCGGCACAGCGATCCTGCCCGATCCGGTCGCTACCGGTGACCCCGACGATTTCGGAACCGACGACGGGTTTGCGCTCTCCCGCCCCGAGGTCGGCCAGCAAATGCCCTCATCGATTCGCTATTACGACCGCGGCCGTGACTATCAGCCAGGCGTGCAGCGGGCTTCGGGCCGCATCGACGGGGAGGATGCCGGAGCCATCGAGTTTCCCGCAACTTTCGATCCGGCGATTGCCCGTGAGCTGATCGATCAGGCCCGCCGCCGCTCGCGCAGCAGGCAAGAAGTGATTCGCTGGCGAATCGCCGAACTCGATGCATCGCTGGGGCCAGGCAGCCTCGTCTCCTTGCCGGGTCATCCCGGCCAATGGCTGATCGATGCCTGGGAGTGGCGCGATGCCGGGATCGAACTCGAACTCTCGCGGATTGCACCCAAACTTCAAGGCGAACTCCCCGGAGAGTCTGGCCTGCCGGTTCCGCCACCAGATCGGTCATTCGGCCCCACACTCCTCAAGGCTCTCGAATTGCCGTGGGACGGGGTCGGGCTCCATTCAGACCGTCAACTGTTTGCCGCGCCGGCATCCGGATCGTCCGGCTGGCCGGGTGCGGCGCTCTATGCCGACCGGGGTGGCCAGCTCCAGCCGCTCGGCATGAGCGGGCGGGAACAAGCGGTGTTCGGAACGCTGGCGAGCCCGCTTGCATCTTCGCAATCGGTTCTGCTGGAACGCTCGGCATCGCTAATGGTCGAGCTTGCGACCGACCAAATGGGCTTCGCGCCGAGCGACATCGACGGGATCGCACGCGGGCAGAACCGGCTTATGGTCGGCGCCGAGCTGCTGCAGTTCATGACTTGCGAACAGACCGACGCGCGGCGCTGGCGGCTTTCCGGGCTGCTGCGTGGAAGGGCCGGGACCGACGTGGCGGCCGTCACCGGCCATCTGCCCGGAGCATCTGTCATCCTCGTCGACGGACCACTCGTTTCGCTCGGCGCGAGCATGGCGCTCGATCCCGAATCGGTCGGCGTCGCCGCAATCGGGCGGGGGGACAGCGAACCCGTGCTGGCACAGGTGGAGAATTTCGGGCTCGGGACGCGGCCGCTTTGCCCGGTACACGGAGTGGCCCGGTACGATGGCAATGCCGGCTTGCGGCTCGGCTGGACCCGCCGTTCGCGCGGCGCATGGCAGTGGGATGATTCGATCGAGGTCGCGGTAAACGAGGATTTCCTCCTGTTCGAGGTCGGCATCGGACCGGTCGAGGCGCCGCTACTGCGGTGGGAAACCCCGGACACCGTGCTGGAAATCGATGCCGCGCTCGCCGCCTTGCATGCAGGCCAGACCCTGTGGGTTCGTCAGGTCGGACGCCGCCAGAAATCCGTAGCACTGACGCTCGCCTTGCTTTGACGCTGAGCGCGCAAGCGAATCGCCTTGCCCCGGCCATTGAACCGCATCCATCGAGGGAGCCCTGCCATGTCCGATCCAATCCAGTTCACCGACGCAACCGCCCGATTCGCTTTCCCCTTTCTGCGTCCGGGGCAGGCGCAGAAGGAATTCTTCGTCAACCAGGCCTTCGCGATATCCGACCTGCTGCACCACACCGCAGTGGCTGGCGAGACGGCGGTCCCACCGCTTTCGCCCACTGATGGCGAAGCATGGCTGGTCGCGGGCGGCGCGAGCGGGGAATGGACCGGTCACGACGGCGAAATTGCCGGGCGACTGGCGGGACTATGGGTGTTTCTCCCGCCCGTCGCGGGAATGCGGGTTTACGACCGCGCATCTGGCCAGTTCTTGCTGTTTAACGGTGTCTGGCAACGCCCTACCCTGCCTGCGGCACCGACCGGCGGCACGACGATCGACAGCGAGCTTCGCCAGTCGTTTGACGCGCTTGTCGCGGCGCTGCGGACCGCCGGAATCTTATCGGTAACACAATAGGAACAAATGCCTGCCAGTGGCGTTGGAAGGACGCAATGGTGCAATTCTGGCAAAAAATTGGTCGTAGCGGCTGGAAGAGCGACATTCTTGCAACAGTTTGGTGCCATTGACACCTTGCTTCGTGCGACTGGAAAAGTTAGAAAAAAGCCAATTGGTGGCTCAAATTCGCTAAAAAAGGGGAATTACATAATGCGGAATCTCGTCATCGGTATGGCGATGGCCTCAACGGCCCTTGCTTCGCCTGCCCTCGCCCGTGACGGTCAGTGGTACATCGAACTCGGCGGTGGTCCGATGATCATCGAAGACACCGACTTCGATGTGAACAACGGTGCCGGAACCGTTACGACCGACACCAAGGAAGGCTATGACTTCGGCGGTGCCGTCGGTTACGACTTCGGCGCTTTCCGCCTCGAAGCCGAAACCAGCTATCGCAAAGGCGACATCGATGCCCTGGCCGCTGACGCGGTCGGGCTTCCGCGCGTCGGCCCGAACGGTGCCAACCTCGCTCCTGCGGGCAGCTATCCGGCAGCCGGCCACCTCAACATCCTGAGCTTCATGGCCAACGGCCTGTTCGATTTCGGTCCCGATGATGGCCTGCAGGGCTTCCTCGGCGGCGGTATCGGTGTGGCGCGGACGGACGTCCAGGCCAGTGCCAACCCCAACACTCCCGGTGTGTTCGACGATTCGAGCACCGGGCTCGCATGGCAGCTGCTGGCGGGCGTTCGCGCTCCGCTGAGCGACAGCTGGGATGCCGGTCTGCGTTACCGCATGTTCACCGCCGAGAACGTCGACATCGTCGACACGCTCGGCCGGGCCAACGAAGGCAAGGTTCGCACGCACTCGATCCTCGGCACGCTGACCTACAATTTCGGCGGTCCGGCGGAAATCGCCACCCAGACCTGCTGGAACGGTTCGGTAATCCCGACCACCGAGGTCTGCCCGGAACGCCCGGTTGATCCGGTTCGTCCGGCGACCCAGACCTGCTGGAACGGTGCGGTAATCCCGGCGACGGCAACCTGCCCGCCCCGCCCGGAAGCGTGCAAGACCGGCCCGTACATCGTGTTCTTCGAATGGGACAAGTCGGACATCACGCCCGATGCCGCGACCATCCTGAACAACGCGGTTTCGGCTTACGCCAATTGCGGCACGGCTGCAGTGATGCTCGCCGGTCACGCCGACGCTTCGGGTTCGAAGACCTACAACGTCGGTCTCTCGCAGCGTCGTAACGCAGCTGTCCGGGCTTACCTCGCCAGCCGCGGTATCCCCGATGCGCGTATTTCGAGCGAAGCCTTCGGCGAATCGAAGCTCCGCGTTCCGACCGCCGATGGCGTTCGCGAACTGCAGAACCGCCGCGTGGAAGTCACTTACGGCCCGAACGCCGGCATGTAAGCGACCCGCTCTGCGGAAAAATGATCAGGGGGCCGGAGCAATCCGGCCCCTTTTTCGTTGGGGTATCATGATGGCAAACACCGGAGGTCCCATGTCCCGTCCTATCCGCGCCACGGCGCTCCTCACTTCGATCTCGTGTGCCCTCGCGCTCGGTGGCTGTACGAGCATTCAGGACCTCCCGACCGAGCGCGTCGCCTCGGCGCGCTTGACGCTGGCAAATGGCATCCCCGCCGGGACCGTCCAGCTGCTGCGATCGGGAGACAGGCTGACCCTGGTCGTGGCGGCAACCGGCATCTCCTCCGGCCCGCACGGCTTTCACCTGCACCAGACCGGCGAATGCAAGCGGCCGGACTTCGCTTCAGCCGGAGGCCATCTCAACCCCGAAGGAAAGTCGCACGGCACGATGTCGGCCGGCGGGTCCCACCTTGGTGACTTGCCCAACCTGGTGATCGGCGAAAGCGGCACGGGCTCGGTCACCGCCGACATTTCTGCCCCTGCCGAACAGGCGCTCGAATGGATCTTCGACAGTGACGGGACTGCGGTGGTGATCCATGCCGGTCCCGACGATTACAGGACCGACCCCGCCGGCAATGCCGGATCGCGCATCGCCTGCGGGGTGCTCGAGCGCAGCAGCTGACACGTCAGCCGGCGCTGCGCGCCCGTTCCTCGATCGTTGCTTCTGCCTCGGGCAAGGCGCGATAGGCATAGATCAGCAACACCAGTGATAAGGGTGCGACGAGGATGAGCGAAAGCACCCCGTAGCGCATGCTCCCGGTCAGCTCCGAGATCTGGCCCACCATGTACGGCCCGATCGCCAGCCCGACGAGCGTCGTGGCAAGGAAAAACGCCGCCGTTGCCGTCCCGCGCATCCGCGGGAGGACGAGATCCTGCGTCGTAGCGGCTGCTGCGCCCAGCGCGGTCGCGGCAAACATCCCGGCAAGGAAGTTCATCACGTAGAACACCACGCTGCTGTCGGTGGTGAACTCGATCCAGATCGGGATGATCGGCGCGAGGATCCCGAACATGATCACCAGAATGCGCCCCGACGGGTTGCGTTCGCGCAGCCAGTCCGACATCCGCCCGCCGAGGATCACCCCGAGGAACCCTGACACGGCCCCATTGGCACCGAGAATGAACGCCAACTCGTCCTTCGGCAGCTTGAGCACCACCTCGGCGTAGGGTGCGGCCCAGAACGCCAGCGCATAGGCCCCGAGCGAAACAAGGCCGTATCCCAGCGCAGTGCAGACGAAAGCGGGGGTGCCCCAGATCAGCCGGAAAGTCGCGGGATCGCGGCGCCGCAAGGTCGAGGCCCATGAGAACACGGCGTAATAGCCGAAGCCCATCGCCGACCACTGCGGCAGATTGCCGGTGAGGCGGATCATGACATAGGCTCCGGCTATTGTCGCGGCGGCCACGGCCAGATTGACAACCAGCGCCTTCGGTCCGCGCTGCGCCGCGTGCCAGATCGTGCAGGGCGGAAGCAGCATCGACAAGTCGGAAAAGAAGTCCTTCAGCGGATGATTGGTCGAGGCACCTTCTTGTGGTGCCCGCACAGGCTCGCGCAATGTGGCAACCCAGATGGCCACGAGAAGGCCGGGAAGGCCGACCGCCAGGAACGCCGCCTGCCATCCGACCAGCCCGCCGATGCCGCCTTCGGGATAGGCATCGTTCCATACCTGCGAAATTTTCGCCCCGATCAGCAGCGACACACCGCCGCCGAGATACAGCCCCGACGAATAGATCGCGAGCGCGGTGCCGCGCTTCTTTGCCGGGAAATAGTCGGAAATCAGCGAATAGGCGGTCGGGCTGGCGGTCGCTTCACCCACCCCGACACCCATCCGCGCGAGCGACAGGCTGAGATAATCTCGCGCAAGTCCCGATACCGCGGTCATTGTCGACCACAGGGCCAGCCCGATCGTCAGCAGGCGGACGCGATGCCAGCGGTCCGCCAGTCTGCCGAGCGGAACCCCGAACAGCGCATAGAAGACGGCAAAGGCTGCCCCACCAAGGAAACCGAGCTGCCCATCGGTCAGCTCGAGATCGGCCTTGATGTCGACCGCCAGGATCGAAAGGATCTGCCGGTCGATGAAGTTGAGGATGTAGACCACGACCAGCGTGAACAGGACATACCAGCTGTACGCCGGGACCTTTTCGCTCGACTCGTCTTTGCTAGCGTCAGTCGGCGTGTCGTTCATAAATTGTCCCGTCCTCGATCCCTGCTTCGATGAAGCCCTTCTGCCGCAAGCGGCAGCTGTCGCATAGCCCGCACGCTTTTCCGTCCGGAGTTGGCGCATAGCACGACCAGCTCATGGCCGGGTCGAGCCCGAGCCGGATCGCTTCGCGGGCGATCTCGGCCTTGCCGAAATGTTGCAGCGGGGCGTGAATGGTGAAGGGGCGATCCTCGGCCCCGGCCTTGGTGCCGAGCCGCGCGGTTTCCTGGAAGCTGGCGATGAATTCGGGCCGGCAATCGGGGTAGCCCGAATAGTCGAGCGCATTGACCCCGATAAAGATGTCCTGCGCGCCGACCGTTTCTGCCCATGCCAGCGTGAGCGAAAGGAATACGAGGTTGCGCGCCGGAACGTAGGTGACCGGGATATCGTCACCGACACCGCCCTTCGGCACCTCGATGTCGTCGGTCAGCGCCGAACCGCCAAAGGTCGAAAGATCGAGCGGGAGCACGACATGCCGTGCGCACCCCAGATGTTCGGCAATGATCCGTGCGCTTTCGATCTCGACCCGGTGGCGCTGGTTGTAGTCGATCGTCAGCGCATGCAGCTCAAAGCCCTGCTCGCGCGCAATGGCGGCCGAGACCATCGAATCGAGCCCGCCCGAAAGCAGCACGACAGCGGCAGGGAGGGTTTCAGTTTCGCGGGCAACCATATGTCCGCGCTAGACACTAATCCCGTGCCCCGCAATCACCCGAAGGGAATCATGGGCTTACTGGCAGGTCCCCGTGCGCCGCGCTTCGGCATTGAACTGGAACGGGATATCGCCCTTGATGCCTTGGCCGCTGATCTGGACCAGCGACTTGGTCTCGCGGCGGATATTGGTCCGGCCATACCCGTCGCCGGGGCAAGTGTACTGGACCGTAACTTCATTGGCCCCGTCCTCGACCACGTAGCGGCTGCAATTGGTCGCCGTGTGGCGCAGCTGGATCAACTCGCGCCCCGTGCGGACGCAGATTTTGCGGCTAGGAGCGGAATCGCGAAACTTGAGCGTCCATTCACCCTTTTCGAGCCCGTCGAGCATCGCCAGCGAAGGTGCCTGCGCCGCCGCCGGAGCGAGCAGGCAAATCACCGCCGCGCCGCCACCAAGGGCGCGCAGGGCAATCTGACGCAGCTTCTTTTGCAATCGCATGGGACCTCTTTGCATCACACCGGTATAACACTCTTGCATGAACGCGACCTTACGACGAAACGTTCCCTGTGCAAGATAGACCGTTATAGCGGGATCGGGAAGACCTTCGCGCAGAAGGCGCAATCGACCCGAATCAAGCCATCCTCATCGCGCATCTCCAGCAATTCGGCCTCGCCGAAACGCGACAGCACCGAGCGATAGTGATCGACCGAACACCGGCACCCGCGCCGCAAGGCCGCACCGGGCAGGATGCGCACCTGCGGCTCCTCGTGAAACAGCCGCCAGACCAGAGCGTCCATCGAAAGGCCCGGATCGAGAAGCTCATCGTGGCGAATGCTCCCGGCAATCACTGCGATATGTTCCCAATCCGGGTGATCGAGCCGGACATGAAGGCGCTCCCTTCCCTCCTCGCCATCGGGCAAATGCTGGACAAGCAATCCGGCGGCAAGCGTCCGCCCACCTGATGAACGCACGGCGGCGCGTATCAGCGTCGGCACCTGTTCTGACTGCGCGAAATAGGATTCGCATGCCGCCGCCAGCGAATCGCCTTCGAGCGGGACGATGCCCTGATAGCGACCGGCACCCTCGGCGCGATCGAATGTGATTGCCAGATAACCCTTGCCGAACAGCGCGAAGAGCGACGGGTTGGCCCCCAGCGCCGCCAACCGTTCGGCATCGAAATCGACATAGCCGCGCAGCTCTCCCGCGCGGAAATCGCACACCAGCAGCCGGACAATCCCGCCCTGGGTCTGCGCCTGCATCGTCATCTGCGCGCCGTCTTCCTTGACCAGTCCACCCATCAGCGCGCCGAGCACCACCGCTTCGGCCAGCAAATGCGCGATCGGCGCGGGATAGTCGTGCGCGGAAAGGACCTCATCGAGCACCGTGTCGAGCCGCACGATCCGGCCACGCGCATTGCGAGAGGGGATCGTGAAATTGAGGACCCGGTCGGTAAAGGTCTCCGGGGTGCCGGTTGTTTCGTTCATGCGCCGAATATGGGTCGGCGGGCAGCAAAAGCCAGCCGTAACCGCGTCACAGCTTTTCGAAGCACCACAGCAGGACCGATTTCTGTGCGTGGATGCGATTCCCGGCCTCGTCGAACACTACCGATCGCGGGCCTTCGAACACCGCCCCGGTCACTTCCTCCCCGACATGCGCCGGCAGGCAATGGAGGAAGATTGCATCGGGCTTGGCACGGGCCATCAGCGCTTCGCTCACCTGGTAGGGTGCCATCGCCGCAAGCTTGTTGTGCGCATGGTCCTGCCCCATGGAGACCCAGGTGTCGGTCACCACCACATCGGCACCGTCCGCCGCCGCTTCCGCAGAATTCGTCAGGTCGATCCGCGCACCGCGTTCCCGCGCGCGCTCGACCCAGCGCATTTCGGGCTCGTAGCCCTTGGGCGTGGCGATTCGAACATCGAACTGGAACAGCCCCGCCGCCTCGATGATCGAATGCAGCACATTGTTGCCATCGCCGAGCCATGCGACCTCGAGCCCCGGCAAGGGCTTGCCGTACTCAACCGTAGTCAAAAGATCGGCGACGATCTGGCATGGATGCGAGGCATCGGTCAGCCCGTTGATAACCGGCACGCTGGCATGGTGCGCCATTTCCTCGATCTTCGCGTGATCGTCGGTGCGGATCATGATCGCATCGGCCATCCGGCTGAGCACGCGCGCGGTGTCGGCAATGGTTTCTCCGCGGCCGAGCTGGCTGCTCGCCGCGTCGAGCACCAGCGCGCTGCCGCCCAACTGCCGCATAGCGATGTCGAAGCTGACGCGAGTGCGGGTCGAGCTTTTCTCGAAAATCATCGCCAACACATGGCCGTCAAGCGGCTTGTCGGCATCGGGCCTGCCCTTGGGCCAACCGGCGCGGGCCGCCTTGCGGTCGATCGCATCGGTTATCATGGCCGCAACAGCGTCGGTCCCCGCGTCCGACAGATCGAGGAAATGCCGGGGCATCACGCCGCCTCGGGCACTTCGAAGTCGGCCGCACCTGCGGAGAGCTTGTCGAAGAACTCCTCGATCTCGGCATCGCCGATCACCAGCGGCGGAATCACGCGCAATGTGTTGTCGCCCGCGGCCACGGTGAGCAGCTGGTGATTGTCCCGCAGGTGGACGAAGAACGGGCGGCTTTCGACCTTCATCTTCAGGCCGAGCATCAGCCCCTTGCCCCGGACCAGCTCGAACAGGTCGGGATAATTGCCGATGAACTGTTCGAGGCGCGTACGAATGCGCTCGCCCTTCTCGCTCACGTCGGCGAGGAACTTGTCGTTCGCGACCGCATCCATCACCGCCGTACCGGCCGCCATCGCGAGCGGGTTGCCGCCATAGGTCGAGCCATGCGTGCCGAAGCCCATCCCGCGCGCCGCCTTTTCGGTCGCAAGGCAGGCACCAAGGGGGAAGCCGCCGCCGATCCCCTTGGCCGTCGCGAGGATGTCGGGCTCGATGCCGTAGTGCTCGTAGGCGTAGAGCTTGCCGGTGCGCGCGACCCCGCACTGGACCTCATCGAGCACCAGCATCAGGTCATGTTCGTCCGCCAGCGCACGCAGCCCTTGCATGAATTCGTCGGACGCGGGACGGATACCACCCTCCCCCTGGATCGGTTCGACGAGGAAGCCTGCCGTGTGCGGGCCGATCGCCGCCTTTGCACCTTCGAGATCGTCGAAATCGACATATTTGAACCCGGCGAGCAGCGGCGAGAATCCGTGGTGCATCTTCTCCTGGTTGGATGCGCTGATCGTGGCCATCGTGCGCCCGTGAAACGCGTTCCGGAAAGTGATCAGTTCGAACCGCGTGGTGTCGCCTGCGTGCTGGTGATAGGCGCGCGCCGTCTTGATCGCCGCCTCGACCGCCTCGGCGCCGGAGTTGGTGAAGAACACGGTATCGGCGAAAGTTGCGTCGACCAGCCGCTGCGCCAGCGCCTCGCCCTGCGGGCTGCCGTAGAGATTGGAGACGTGCATCAGCGTTTCCGCCTGCCGCTGGATCGCGCCGATCAGCCCGGCATGGCTGTGGCCGAGCAGGTTGACCGCGATGCCGCTGGCGAAATCGAGGTAGCGCGTCCCGTCCTCGTCGATCAGGTGGCAATGCTCGCCCTTGACGGGGCGCACGCCGCAGCGCGGATAGACGGGCATGAGAGGGGTGATGGTCATCGCAAAACTTCCGTTCGAATCATCTGTCGCAAAAGCAAATGGCGACCCCGTGGGAGCCGCCATCGCTGTTTCGGTCGACCCGGAATGCCCGCTCTTTCGGGGCATCTCAAGTCGCGGTGATCGATCTGTTCCCTATCCTTCGACCGGAACCAGATTGACCGCCGAATGCTTGCCTCGTCGGTCGACTTCGAGGTCGAACTCGTAGCGCTCGCCTTCGTTGATCGCGCTGAGACCCGAGCGTTCGACCGCGCTGATATGCACGAATGCATCGGGCTGGCCGTCGTCGCGTACGAGGAAGCCGAAGCCCTTCATCGCGTTGAAGAACTTGACCGTACCGGTTGCTTTCTCGCCGGTCAGCTCGCGCTGCGGGGCACCGCCGCGATCACCGCCGCGTTCGCCCCGGTCACCGCCCCGGTCGCCACGGTCA
>JBGSPZ010000162.1:0-9693 GCA_041738375.1 Parerythrobacter sp.
CGCCCACGCACCGGCTGGAGGCGCGAAACCGCCTCGAGCGTCTGCGCCGCATCGCCGCCAGTCGCGATCACCAGCCCGGCAGCCACCAGCGCATTGGCAGACTGGTAGGCGCCGATCAGTGGCAATTTGACGATCTTCTGCTGTCCGGCGTGCTCCACCGTAAGTTCCTGGCCGAGCTGGGTGGGCGTATGGGCGAGCAGGCGGATGCCGTTACGGTCGTTCGCCCCCTGCTCACCCACTGTGAACACGCGCAGGTTCCGCTTCTGCGCATGCTCGATGGCCCGACCGGCCCACTCGCTAGTGCCGGTCCAGACCACAACTGTTGCATCGTCGGCGACCACTTCGTCGAACAGCCGCATCTTGGCCGCGAAGTAGTCGTCCATGTCCGAATGATAATCGAGGTGGTCGCGGCTGAGGTTGGTGAAACCTGCCGCCGCCACCGGGAGCCCTTCGTTCCGGTACTGGCTCAGCCCGTGGCTCGATGCCTCGTAGGCGAGATGGCTCACGCCCTCGCGCGCCAGCCCGCTCACATTGGCGAGGAAGGTCACGATGTCGGGCGTGGTAAGCCCGGTCGAAACGCTTTCTTCCGGCGTGGTCACGCCCAGCGTGCCGATGCTGGCGGCGCGATGCCCCGCCATGCGCCACAGTTGGCGCGTCATCTCAACGGTCGAGGTCTTGCCGTTGGTACCCGTCACCGCGACGATGGTCTGCGGCACCGGGGTAAAGAACTGCGCGGCAAGCAGGGCGAAAGTCTTGCGCGGCTCGGCGCTGGCGATGTGGATTGCACCTTCGACCGCTGCCTCGGGCCGCGCGACGATCGCAATCGCGCCCGCCTTGACCGCTGCGGGAATGAAGTCCTCGCCATTGAACCGGCTGCCCTCGAAGGCTCCGAATACAGTCCCAGGTGCGACCTTGCGGTTGTCGATCGCGAAGCCGGTGACCTGCGCGTCCCCACGTTCCGGCAATCCGATACCCGCCGCGGCGGCAAGACTGGCGAGCCGCATCAGTTCTCCCCCGGCACCAGCGGGCGCAGGTCGCTGATATCGACGTCGCGCGTGTCGTCAGGCATCACCCCGAGCAGCGGACCGATGCGCGGCACGAGATTGCCGACGATCGGCGCGGCGTTCCATGCGGCGGTCCGCTGGAACGAGCTGGCGGTGGTGCCCTGCGGTTCGTCGAGCATGGCGATGATGACATAGCGCGGACGGTCCATCGGGAAGGCGGCGGCAAAGGTCGAAACCAGCGAGGTCTTCTTGTAACCGGCCGAGCCGCCCGGCTTTTCCGCCGACCCGGTCTTGCCGCCGACGCGGAAGCCTTTGGCATCGGCGTTGCGGCCGGTGCCGTAGAGCGTGATCATCCGCAGCAACTGGCGCATCCGGCTGGAGGTCGAGGCCTTGAACACGCGGCGGCCCTTGGGAACATCATGCGCTTCCAGCTTGTTCAGCGTCGCCGGACGCCACACCCCGCCATTGACCATTGCGGCATAGGCGCTCGCGAGATGGAGCGGGGTCACCGCGATGCCGTGGCCATAACTGACCGTCATGTTGCGGATGCGCGGCCAGTCATTGTGCCAGATCGGAAAGCCGCGTGCGGGCAATTCGATTTGCGGACGCTCGTTCATGCCGAGATCGATCAGGGTGCGCTGGAGCTTTTCACCGCCAAGCTCGTCGGCGATCCGCGCGGTCCCGGTGTTCGACGAGTGGATCAGGATCTCCGGAACGTTGAGCGAGGCACCGAGATCGTGGCTGTCCTTGATCGTGAAGCCGCCGATCTTGATTGGGCGCGCGTCGTAGCGCTTGCCGAAATCGCGCACCGTGCCGGCATCGATTGCTGCGGCGACGGTCAGGGGTTTGAAGGTCGAGCCCAGTTCATAGACCTGGTTGGTAACGCGGTTGAACATGTTGCCTGCGCCTTCGGAGTCGATCCGGTTGGGATCGAATTCCGGCAGCGAGGCAAGCGCCATCACTTCACCGGTATCGACGTCTAGCACGATGCCGGCCGCGCCCTTGGCATTGACTGCAAGCATCCCGCGACGCAGTTCGTCCTCCAGTGCTCCCTGCACTCGCAGGTCGATCGACAGCGCAACCGGCGTGTTGCGCAGCACCGGATCACTGAGCCTGTCGTCGAGCACCTGCTCCATCCCGACCTTGCCCTTGCCGGCCGAATCGACAAAGCCGAGAACATGCGCGCCCATCGAGCCCTGCGGATAGTGGCGATCGCTTTCGCGCGGCAGTTCGAGCGCCAGCTCGCCGATATCCTGCACCCGGTTGGCATCTTCGGGCAACACCCGGCGGCGGATATAGCCTGCGCGTCCTGAGGCTAGCAATTCGGCAACCTCGGCAATGTCGATGTCTGGGAAAATCGACTTCAGCTCGGCTGCGACGACTTCTGGCGACTTTACCAGCGGGTTCGACGCATCACCCATGGCAGCGGGATTGTACCACAGTGCATAGGCCGGGAAGGCACGGGCGAGCGGCAGTCCGTTGCGGTCGGTCAACTCGCCGCGCGGCGGCAGCAGTGCTTCCTCCAACGAAGTCGAGGTAACCGCGCGATCGCTTACGCCGAAATAGCCGATCCGAATTACCGCGATCGCCGCCACGAAGGCGAAAATCATCGCCACCCACAATACGCGCAAGCGTGCGGTGTCGAGCGATGACTTGCGCAGCGAAACGAGCTGGACCCGCCCGCTCGATATCGCGGTGCTGACTGTCAAGGCATTCATTGCGCCGCCTCGGCGCTTGGGCTCTTCAAGGGATTTTCGATGGCCAGCCGGTCGGCCAGCGAGCGTTTTGCCGACATCGGCTTGCCGTTAGCGCGATCGGAGCCTTCGGCCGGTTCGACCGCGTTTGGTTTGCCGGTCAAAGGCGAGACCATCGCGATGATGCCCTCTTCCCCGGTTTCGACCGGTGCTTGCGCAACACGAATCGGATCGGGGGCATCGTTGTCACGCGGCAAACTGAGCGCAGCGAGCTGGCGTTCGTTCTCGAGATATTGGTCGGCCTGCGGCGCGCGATAGCCGAACTCGAGCCGGTTCCAATCCGCCAGCTGCTGCTGGTTGGCGCGCGATTCGAACTCGATTTCGAGCAGGGCCGTTTCACGCTCGAGGGCAATGATCTCGCGCTCCGCCAGGCGGACCTCGCTTTTCACCGCATTGACCCGGAACGTTAGCAGGACGAATCCTGCTACGCACACACTCAGCACGACAGCCCAGCCGATCTGACGCAAACGGGATCCAGCCGCGATCATGCCGCCTGCCTCGCGGGGGCTGCGGTGCGGATAGCCGAGCGCAAGGTCGAGGAACGGGCACGCGGGTTGCGGGCAATCTCGGCCTCGGTCGGACGGATGCCCTTGGACACGTGCTCATAGACCGGAGATGCCGCATCAACCTGCGGAAGGTGGCGCGAACCGCCTGCAACCGCCGAGGCTTCGCGCAGGTAGCGTTTGACGATCCGGTCCTCGAGGCTGTGGAAGCTGACCACTGCCAACCGCCCACCTTCGCGCAGTAGATGTTCGGCAGCGGAGAGGCCCTCTCCCAATTCGTCGAGTTCGCCGTTTACATGGATGCGGATCGCCTGGAAGCTGCGCGTTGCCGGATCCTTCGGCGCGCCCGGGCGATAGCCGAGCGCCTTGCGAACGACGCGCGCAAGGTCTCCGGTGGTCGACAGCGGTCGCGCGGCGACGATCGCACGCGCAATGCGGCGGGACTGGCGCTCTTCGCCATAGCGATAGAGCACATCGGCGATGGTCGTTTCCTCGGCCGAATTGAGGAATTCGGCGGCACTCTCGCCCGCCTGGCTCATCCGCATGTCGAGCGGGCCGTCACTCGAGAAGGCGAAACCGCGCTCCGGCTGGTCGAGCTGCATCGAGGAGACACCGATGTCCATGGTCACGCCATCGACCTGCGCGATCCCAGCTTCGGCGAGGCTGGCAACCATCTCGGAGAAGCGACGCGGGTGAAGCACGAGGCGCGGGGGCTGCTCGCTCGTTTCGGGCCAAGTGCGCCCGGCGGCCATTGCATCGGGATCCCGATCGAATGCGTGTACGATCGCGCCCGCATCGAGCAGGGCGCGCGTGTAGCCCCCTGCACCGAAGGTCGCGTCGACGATCACATCACCCGGCTGTGGGGCAAGTGCGCCGATCACCTCGTCCAGCAGGACGGGAATGTGCGGAGCGCCGGTCATTTCTTCTTCGACTCGTAGTCGGCCATAAGTGCATCGCACGCGGCCTTGGCAGCCTCCCATTCGTCGCCCATCCGGCCGAGTTCGATCGGGTTCCAGATGGTGAAGAAGCGCCCACCGCCGCGGAAGAACAGCCCGCCATCGACGTTGCCGACCTTGGTCAGGAAGGCGGGCATGACGAAGCGGCCGCTGTCATCGAACGGGACCTTCTCGAAGCCGAACAGCTGCGAGGAACGCTCGTCGTAATCGAATTCGCGGCCGGCATTAAGCGCGGCGTCGTACTCGCGGTCCAGTTGCTGCTGGAGTTCGTCTTCGCGGTTGAGACCGAACCCGACGAGGCACTTCCATTTGGGGTGCTTGTCGAGGCACAGTATGCGGTTGCCGCCACTCGCCTCCTTCACCGCCTTGCGGAACAGCGGAGGCAGCGCGTAGCGGCTCTTCTCGCCTGCGGGCGAATAGGCCTGACCGCTGTAACTGACCCGCACTTCCGGCACTGTTCCCCGTTCCCCTCGCCCGAACCTGCCATCGGACACGCCTTCCCCGCCCCCACCCGCGCAGCCGCACGGGTGGCTAGCCTCGCAATCGCGAGACTCGGCAAAAGACAACCTGTCCGATGGAAGGCGGTATTAACTCGCAGAAACGCGGTATTAAAGGGAAAATTAAGGGAAATCTCGGGAAAAACTGATAAACTTATGATATTTCGATGCTTTCTTCCCTAACGTCTTGATTTGACCAAGTCGATACACGTTCGACACACCCCTCTTTCCCGCCATTTCCCGCTCGCATGGCCCTATGGAGCCGACCACGTCCCGGAAAATCCCGTGTGTGGATCATCGCTCGAACGCCGAGTCGAGCAATGCGTGCAAGCCGTCTGCATGGCCAGGTTCCTTGGCGCGCTCGTCCTGCAGCAGTGCGGCATCGGCGAGGACCAGCGCTCGACCCTCGCCGATCTGGCAGATCGCCAGCAGTCCCTCGTTCCTGATCACACAGTCTGCCGCCTTCGCAGCGTTCCTCGCGTCGATCAGCTTGCCCGGACGATCGACCACAATGCGGCCTTCGACCGGCGGATCGAGCGTGACGGGTCGGGCACCTGGCGGCTGATCCGGATCGAACGCAAGCGAGAGACCCCAGCGCGCGAGCAGGGGATCGAGCAGGGCGATATCCTGCGGGCGGCGCTTGTCTCCCAGCGCGAAGCGGCTGTGTTCGGTCAGCATCGGATCGGACAGGATCAGCGCTCGGCCCCCATCCCGTAACCAGTTGTCCAGCGCCACAAGATCGGCAGGAGGCAACGCATGCGGCTGCGCCAGCAATAGCAGATCGAGCTTCTTCAGCGCGGGCGAAGGCGTTCCGTTGCCCATCTCGTCCGACAACACGTCGAGCGGCACGAGCTTGTAGCCGGCCTCGAGTTCGGTCCGCACCCAGTGCGGCGGGTCATCTCCCGAAAGCATATCCTCGATCGAACCCGCTTCGGACCAGTACAGCGGAAGCGAGGTGACAAGCCCGAGCGATGGACTGTCCTTGGCGTCGCGAGCAATCAACCACGCAGCGGCGGAACCGGCGCACAGCATCGCCAGAAATACCAGTGCAAGCTTACTGCGCAGCACCGCTTTCACGCGCATCGGGAGGGCTGGTCGGAGTTGCCCCGACGCTCGGACTGGGCGAAGTCGGCAAGTCGGGCACGACACCGGCTTCGGCCAGAGGATCGTTCTTGGGGGCTTCGCCAGTTGCCGGCTCCACCGTTGCAGCCGCTTCCGGCACGGCACTGGCTTCGCTTTCGTCCGCGCGGGCAAGAATGGTGTCGGCCAGTGCGACCAGAAGCACCATCCCGGCGATACCGGACAGCCCGATCTGCAGGCGATGGACAGATTCCGAACGCTTCCGCGCAGCAAGCGGGGCGAGGCTCGGATCGGCTTCGCGCGGCTGCATCGCTCGTTCGAGGAAGGAATTGGCCATATCGTAAAGCTACAGCGCCTGCAGCTCCCGTCAATCGCGAAGGGTCAGCCAGTCGAAGACCGGCAATCCCTTCTGCTGCAACCACGCAGGGTTGTAGAGCGAGGACAAATAGCGAAACCCGATGTCGCACAGGATCGTCGCTACCCGCGGCGTGTCGCGGCCCTCGGCAACCAGCTGCCTGCCCAGTTCGACAGCCCCGGCAACATTGATCCCGCTCGACAGGCCGAGGCACAGACCTTCTTCGCGCAGCAGGCGGGATACCCACTCGAGACCTTCCTCGTCGGAGATGCGGAACTGGGTGTCGATCGGAGCTCCCTCCAGATTGCCGGTGATCCGGCCCTGCCCGATCCCCTCGGCGACGGAGGAGCCTTCGGCCTTGAGTTCGCCATGGGCATAGTAATTGTACAGCGCAGCCCCGTGCGGATCGGTCAGCGCGACGACCACCTCTTCGTCGAGTTCCTTGAGCCCCATGCCGACCCCGGCGATGGTGCCGCCGGTCCCCGCCGCGCAGGTGAACCCGTCGATCCGGCCTTCAAGCTGCTCCCACAGCTCTTTCGCGGTGCCCTCGATATGCGCCTTGCGGTTGGCGGTGTTGTCGAACTGGTTGGCCCACACAGCGCCCTCGGTCTCTTCCGCGAGGCGGCGCGAGGTGTGGACGAAATGGTTGCAGTCGGCGAATTTGGTCGGCGGGACCAGCACCAGCTCCGCCCCGAGCGCGCGCAGCGTGTCCATCTTCTCGCGCGACTGGTTGTCGGGCATCACGATGACCGTCTTGTAACCCAGTGCGTTGGCGACCAGCGCGATCCCGATCCCGGTGTTGCCCGCGGTCCCTTCGACCACCGTCCCGCCGGGCTTCAACTCGCCGCGCGCCTCCGCATCGCGAATGATCCACAGCGCCGCCCGGTCTTTCACCGAGCCACCAGGATTGGCGAATTCGCACTTGCCCCAGATCTCGCATCCGGCGGCCTCGCTCGGCCCCTTGAGCAGGACAAGCGGGGTGTTGCCGATCAGGTCGATGGTATTCGCGCGCTTGGCAGGAGCAATCATGCAGTTGAACTAGGTAGCGGCCACCCAGGGTGCAACGCAGATGCGCTACATCGGCTGAAAATCAATCTTCCGGTGCGATGGTGACCTTCAGCCCGTCCAGTTCGGGAGTGAACGGCAGTTGGCAGCTGAGGCGCGAATTGGCCTCGCGATGATCGGACGATTCGAGCAGATCGTCCTCGTCTTCGCTCATCGCCGGCAGCTTGTCGACAAATGCCGGGTCGACATGCACATGGCAGGTCGCGCAGGAACAGCACCCGCCGCACAGCGCGAGCAGCTCGTCGAACCCGTTGTCGCGGATCGCTTCCATCACGGTCAGCCCGTCGCCAACCTGGACTTCGCTTTCCTCACCGGCGCGGTCGACGACAATCAGCTTGGGCATGGTGGCTTTGCTTTCCGTTTGCTTTCGACCAAAAGGCCATCGGACCGCGCAGCTAAGGAATGACTGCGGGTTTGGCAAGAGACGGGGTGGCAGCATGGGTTTGAGCGCCGAAGCATTGCGTGCGGGGATCGATCACGTGGCGGCAAACGAGCCGCGCATCGCCCGCGCGCTGGGCCGGGTGGGCTATCCGGAAGCGCGCATCCGCCCGACCGGCTACAAGACGCTACTGCGCACCATCGTCGGCCAGCAGGTCAGCGTCGCCGCGGCGAGTTCGATGTGGAACAAGCTGGAGGCCGAGCTGGGCGAGGATTTCACCCCCGCCTGCCTGCTCAAACGCGACTTCGACACGCTGCGCGCCTGCGGCCTGTCGCGCCAGAAGCAGGGCTATGCCCGCTCGTTGTGCGAACTGGTCGAGGGCGGTGCGCTTGATTTCGACAACCTGCCGGCCGACGACGAGGAAGCCATCGCCCAGCTCACCCTGATCAAGGGTATCGGGCGCTGGTCGGCCGAAATCTACCTGCTGTTCGCCGAGGGTCGGCCCGACATCTGGCCGGCGGGCGACCTCGCCGTGCAGGCCGGGATCGGCAAGATTCTCGGGCACGAGGAGCGCCCGAGCGAGAAGGCCACCCGTGCGCTGGCCGATCCCTGGCGACCCCACCGCGGTGCCATCGCGATCCTGACCTGGCACAGCTACAACAATCCGGCCTTGTAGCGCCATTGCCCCCCGGGGCAGCCTGACAGCACGCACGGGGTGTTGACACGTGTGACACAGTCCACGCCGATGACGCGGGTCAACATGTGCTATAGGTCGTTCGTCGATTCATTTTGGAAAGCTAGCTTTGCATTTTGTAAAGTTACATTACCAAATCTCTGGAGAGTGAACCATGCTTCGTCGCAATACCGCAAAACTTCTTCTTACCGCCGCCTCGCTTGCGCTGGTCGTATCGGCCCCCACATCTGCGTGGGCCGACAATCACGCCGCGCAGCCCGCTACACACGGAGCATCGATGAACCACACTGCCGAAGCCGCCGCCATGATCCCGCGCGAGGCGCTGTTCGGGAATCCGACCAAGGCGGGCGGGCAGATCAGCCCCGACGGCAAGTGGCTCAGCTGGCTCGCGCCCAAGGATGGCGTGCTCAACGTCTGGCTCGCTCCGGTCGACGATCCGGACGCCGCTAAGGCGATAACCTCGGCCACCGACCGGCCGATCCGGCAGTATTTCTGGGCCCCCGACAGCCAGAGCCTGATGTATGTCCAGGACAAGGGCGGCGACGAAAACTTCCTGCTCTACGGCATCAATATCGCGAGCGGCGAAGAACGGACGCTGACCCCGTTCGAGAAAACCCGGGTGCAGGTGCTGGGCACGTCGCAGACGATCAAGGACAAGATCCTCGTCGGGCTCAACAACCGCGATCCGCGCTTCCATGACGCGCATCTGCTCGACCTCAAGACGGGCGAATTGACGCTGGTCCAGCAGAATGATGGCTATGCCGGGTTCCTGGCGGACGACAACCTCAAGCTGCGCATGGCGCTGCGGCCCAATGCGGCGGGCGGGATGGACTTCTTCCCGATCGCCGATGGCACGGTCGCGGCGGAGCCGAGCGGCAGCACCGGGCTGGAAGACAGCCTGACCACCCAGCCCGCCGGTTTCACCACCGACGGCAAGACGATGTACTGGATCGACAGCCGCGGGCGCAACACCGCCGCGCTGATCGCGGAGGATGTCGCGACCGGCGAGCGGACGGTGATCGCGGAGAACGACAAGGCGGACATCAGCGGCGCGCTTGCCAACCCCAAGACGGGCGAGATCGAAGCCTACAACTTCACCTATCTCAAGAGCGAGTGGACCGCGATCGATCCCGGCATCAAGGCCTCGCTCGACTGGCTCGACAGCCAGCTCGACGGCGAGTTCGGCGTCCAGTCACGCACCGAGGACGACACCAAGTGGATCATCGGCAACGACCCGCTGGTCGCGCCCAGCCAGACCTTCATCTACGATCGCACGGCGGGAACGCTCACCAAGTTCTACACCTCGCGGCCCGAGCTGGAGGGCGCGCCGCTGCAGCCGATGCACCCGCTGGAAATCACCAGCCGCGACGGGCTGACCCTGCCCAGCTATCTCACCCTGCCGCCGG
>JBGSPZ010000204.1:0-4322 GCA_041738375.1 Parerythrobacter sp.
CGAAATTCGTCGAAGCCGAACAATCGGCGCAGCGTCTCGCGCGCCTCGTCCAGCCGACCGTCGTGTCCGTGTGCGCCGCCCATGCCCGTCCCCTTGGCAGAGGCGCGTCGCGCGGCAAACAGGGGACGCCGCGAATTTGGACTTTGCGGTGGGGAAAAGCACAGGCTAATCTGTGCCCATTGCCCGCGTCGCACGTCGGCGCACCCAGTTTTTCGACCCTTGGAGCATATTCGCCATGAGAAAATTCGCCCTTGCCGCCAGCCTTGCCGCCACCACCCTCGCGCTCGCCGCCTGCGGCAGTTCGAACGATGCTTCGGAAGATGCCGAAGCCGAAACCGTCGAGGAACCCGCCGCCGAGGCGATGGAGGAAGTGATCGAAGAACCAGTGGTCGACACCGACATGTCGCCGCGCGAAGAAGCACCCGCCGGCCCGCCGGTCGAACAGCGGACGCTCGACCAGGCGGCCGACGATGCGGAGGCCACCGTCGCCGATATCGAGGCGATCGCCAACGAAGCCGAAGCGAGCAACTAGGAGTAATCCGGATTACGGCCCCCCGGGGCCCGTTTTCCCGAGGAACCCAAGGCGGGCGGATCGCGAACGCGCGATCCGCCCGCTTTACGTTTGCGTAAAGCGCATTATGGTGCCTGACATGATGATCTCGCGCGTACCCGCACTCACCCTCCTGCCCGCTGTCCTGTTGTTGTCCGCCTGCGGCTCCGGCAATGGCGATGCGGGACCTGGCGGAGTGACCGAGAACGAGGCCGAGGCACTCGACGAGGCGGCGGAAATGATCGAGCAGCGGCGCGCCCAGCCTGCGGTGCAGCCGGGCGAGAGCGGAACACCCGCCGGCGAGCCATCGCCCCCCGCAGAGGAATAGGCCTGCCCGCCGGACAGGAGAGGAAGCGCAATGGCCGAAAGCGGCATGGACCCCGAAACCTTCGACCAGTTCCTCGGTCAGCTGCAGCGCTATGTCCGCGAGCGGCTGATCCCGGCCGAGAAGGAGGTGATAGAGCACGACCGCATTCCCGCTGCGATCCTCGACGAGATGCGCGAGATGGGACTGTTCGGCCTTTCGATACCGGTCGAATATGGCGGCGCGGGGCTCAACATGCAGCAGTATGCCCGCGTCATCCACGTAATGGGCTATGCCGCGCCGGCCTATCGCTCGATCTTTTCGATCAACATCGGCATGTTCAGTTCCGCGCTGAAGAACGGCGGGACCGAGGCACAGAAGGCCGAATGGTGGCCGCGCGTCGCAAACGGCGAGATCGCCTGTTTCGGGCTGACCGAGCCCGGTTCCGGATCGGATAGCGCCGGGTTGCAGACAATGGCAAAGCCGGATCCGACAGGAAATGGCTGGATCCTCAACGGCACCAAGCGTTACATCACCAACGCGCCCAGCGCGAAGGTGGCGCTGATCATGGCGCGGACCAACAAGGACAACCTGCCCAAGAACGCCCATGTCAGCGCCTTCATCGTGCCGATGGACACGCCGGGCGTCTCGACCGGGACCCCGGACAAGAAGATGGGGCAGGCGGGCGCGCATATTGCGGACATCATGCTCGACGATGTGCACGTGCCGGGCGAGGCGCTGCTCGGCGGGGAGACCGGCAAGGGATTCCGCTTCGCGATGATGAGCCTCGACAACGGGCGCATTTCGGTGGGCGCCGCCTCAACCGGCTCTGCCCGACGGGCGCTCGATTCCGCGCTCAAATACGCCACCGAACGCAAGGCCTTCGGCGAGCCGATCGCCAATTTCCAGCTCATCCAGCAGATGCTCGCCGAGAGCGAGATGGAAATCTACGCCGCCGAATGCATGATGGACGATGTCACCGCGCGCGCCGACCGCGGCGAAAACGTGCTGCGCAAGGCCGCCGCGTTCAAGGTCTTCGCCTCCGAGATGTGCGGCCGGGTGGTCGACCGGGTGGTGCAGGTCTATGGCGGCGCGGGTTATCTCGCCGAATATGATGCCGAGCGGTTCTACCGCGATGCGCGGATCTTCCGCATCTACGAAGGGACGACGCAGATCCTGCTGCTGCAGATCGCCAAGCACATGCTGCGCGAATGGAAAGAGGAGCAGGGCTGAGCCATGTACGCCAACCCTTTTTGTCATTCCCGCGCAGGCGGGAATCCACGATGGCCCGAGCGGCGCATGGGGCCCTGGATCCCCGCTTTCTCGAGGATGACAAATGTATAACTTGCTCGACGATCTCAGCCTTATCGAAGTCTCGAGCTTCGTCGCCTCGCCCACCATCGGGCTGTATTGCGCGCAGATGGGGGCCGAGGTGATCCGGGTCGACCACACGGCCGGCGGGCTCGACTACGACCGCTACATGCTGACCGGCGAGGGTCGCTCGCTCAGCTGGGAGAACCTCAACCGGGGCAAGAAGAGCGTCGCACTCGACCTGCGCAGCGGCGCGGGGCGCGAGCTGTGCGCCGAACTGGCGCGCGCCACCGGCACGCTGGTGACCAACCTGCCCGAACAGAGCTTCCTTTCGCATGCTGCCATCGCACAAGGGCGCGAGGATATGGTCAGCTTGCGGATCATGGGCTGGCACGACGGGCGGCAGGCGATGGACTTCACCGTCAACGCCGCGAGCGGATATCCGCTGATGTGCGGGCCGGAGGACTGGGACCCGGCGACAGCCCCGCCGGTCAACCAGGTGCTGCCCGCGTGGGACTTCATCACCGGGGCCTATGGTGCCTTCGCATTGCTCGCCGCCGTCCATCACCGCGCCCGCACCGGGGAGGGGAGCGAGCTGCGCATCCCATTGGGCGATGTCGCGATCGGGACCATGGCCAATTCGGGGGCAATGGCAGAGATGCTCTATCGCGGGGCCGACCGCGAGCGGCTTGGCAATGCGATCTGGGGTGCATTCGGGCGTGATTTCCGCAGCCGTGATGGCCAGCGCTTCATGGTCGCTGCACTCACCCCCAAGCAGTGGGACGGGCTGGTCGCGGCCTTTGGGGTCGTAGCAGAGATTGCCGCGCTGGAGACCGAACTCGCCGTGCACTTCGCCGATGGCGACACGCCACGCTTCGCCCACCGCAAGCCGCTGTTCGCATTGTTCCAGCACGCTTCCGAGCAGCAGGACTATGCCGATCTCGCCAAGCGGCTGGCGCAGCACGGCTGCACCTTCGAGCGCTATCGCTCCATGCACGAAGCGGCGACCGATCCGGTGCTGGTGGCAGGCAACCCACTGTTCGGTCCTTCGCCCGCCAACCCCAGCGGCTTTACCTATCCCGCCACCCGCAGCTTCGCGAAGCGCCACGGACACGCACCGGGCGACCCCGCCCCGGCGCCCTATCTCGGCCAGCATAGTGAGGAGGTCCTAGCGGAACGCCTCGGGCTGTCGTCGGGCTCGATCGGTACGCTGGTCGACGCGGGGACGGTGGCCCTTTCGGACAAGGATCGATGATATGACTGAACTGCGCCGCGTCGCCATCTGCTCACCCCTGCGCACACCAGTGGGCCGTTACCTTGGCACGCTCGCACCGCTCGAAGCCGGGGCGCTGGGTGCGGTCATCCTCAAGGCGCTGATCGAGCGCAGCGGAGTGGATTCAAGCCGCGTCGACGATGTCGTCTTCAGCCAGGGTTACGGCAGCGGGGAGGCTCCTGCGATCGGCCACTGGAGCTGGCTTGCCGCCGGGCTGCCGCTGGAAGTGCCCGGCTACCAGGTCGACCGGCGCTGCGGCTCGGGCCTGCAAGCAATCGTCAATGCCGCGATGATGGTGCAGACCGGGGCGGCGGATTGCGTTGTCGCCGGCGGGGTCGAGAGCATGTCCAACGTCGAGCATTACACCACCGCCGCGCGGCACGGCGCGCGGATGGGCGATATGGTGCTGTGGGACCGGCTGACGCGCGGGCGGCTGATGAGCCAGCCGATCGAACGCTTCGGGGTGATCACCGGGATGATCGAGACGGCGGAAAATCTCGCCAAGGATTACGGCATCACCCGCGAACAGGCCGATGCCTTCGCCGTGCGATCGCACCGCAACGCCACCGCCGCGTGGGACCAGGGCCGGTTCGACGAACAGATCGTGCCGGTGGCGATCCCGCAGAAGAAGGGCGATCCGATCCTGTTCGCGGAAGACGAGGGCTTCCGCCCCGATGCCAGCATGGAGACGCTGGGTGCGCTGCGTGCGATCGATCTCAAGCGCGATCCGGATGCCATCGTCACCGCGGGCAATGCGAGCCAGCAGAACGATGCCGCCGCTGCGTGCCTGGTGGTGGCGGAAGACAAGGTTGCGGAACTCGGGCTCACCCCGATGCTGTGGTTCACCGGCTGGGCCGCGGCGGGCTGCGACCCCAGCCGGATGG
>JBGSPZ010000211.1:0-4767 GCA_041738375.1 Parerythrobacter sp.
TGGCGCCCCCCGCACCCCCCGCGCCGCCGCCCGGATTTTCGTTCCAAGCCGCGCCTGAAATCGAACTCGAGGTCGAAGCCGATGATGACGGCAAGCGCGAAGTCCATGTCATCCGCAAGGTCGAACGCACGGGTGAAGAGAGTGACGAGAAGGAAGTGCACCGTGAACGCCGCGTCGTGTTCATTGGCGATGGCGACAAGCTGTCGCAGGAAGAACGCGCGAAGATCCTCGCCGAAGTCCGCGCGAGCCTCGACGAAGCCGACATCGAGATCGAGGAAGCACGCAAGGAAATGCGGACCGCCGTGATCGAAGTGGAGAACGCGAAGCACGGCCTGACCAAGGTCAACATCCAGTGCCGCGGCGGCGACAAGGGTGCCGAATGGCGCAGCAGCGACGGCGAGACTGTCACCCGCCTGTGCACCAGCGAAGTGATGGCCAGCGCCATCGACGGGCTGAAGCAGGCCCGCGCCGAAATCGCCAGGAGCACCGAGATGGACTCGCAAATCCGCGCCGAAATCCTCAAGGCGCTCGACGAGAAAATCGCCAACTGGAAGAGCCGGGACTGAGCGCCAATTCCCCAAGGCGAAGGTTTCGCGACGAGGGCGGGGAGGGCATGGTCCTCTCCGCCCTTCGCTATTTAGGGGCAACCTGTGCTGAGAAAGTGGCCCGTCAGCCCGACCTCACCGCATCTGGACGTAGCGGTCGCACACCGAATCGTCGCGCGCGTTGAGCCCCAGTTGCAGCGCTTCCATCCGCTGCTCGCTGGTGCCGTGGGTAAAGCCTTCGGGGTTGACCCGCTGGCCCGCGCTGCGCTGGAGCGTGTCGTCTCCGATCGCGCTCGCGGCGCGCATGCCTTCCTCGAGGTCGCCCGGCTCGATCAAATTGCGGTTCTTGCCCGCCCACACCCCGGCATAGCAATCGGCCTGCAGTTCCATCCGGACCTGGAGCTGATTGGCGGCGCGCGGGTTCTGGCTTTGCGCACTGCGGATCGCTGCCGCGACCCCGGTCAGCTTCTGGATGTGGTGGCCATATTCGTGCGCAACGACATAGTAGCGCGCGAAATCGCCGCCTCTGCCCGCCATCCGGCCGAGCTGGTCGTAGAAGCTCGTATCGATGTAGATCGTCTGGTCACCCGGGCAGTAGAACGGCCCCATGCCGACCGATCCGCTGCCGCAGCCGGTGCTGAAATTGTTCGATGCGGGGAACCGCAGGATGGGGTCTTCAAATGGCACGCCCGCCTGTTTGAAGACCGGCTCCCACGTCTGATTGAGCGAAGCGAGCGCGTTGCAGGTCTCGAGCGCATAGGGATTCGAATTGCACAGCGTCTCGGCATCCTGCGCGCCGCCCTGTTGCCGCGTTTGTGGCGCAGGCCCCTGTTCGATCCCGCCGAGCATCTGCGCCGGGTCGACCCCGAACACCAGCGCTGCGATCAATACGATCACGATGGTGCCGCACCCGGCCTTGCCGCCCCCGCCGCCCGGAAATCCGCCACCCCCGCCGCTGGTGGTGCCGACACGAATACTCCTCGGATCGAAACGGTTGAGCCGCATGCTGCCTCTCCAGTTGTAGCGCCCCGGCAGAATCGCTGGACAGGCTGCACGATGCCCGCAAAAACGCGGTTTCGCAAAGCCCGATCCTCTTATGCCCCCAATCCAGGAGTTCACCATGTTCCTTTCCGGCAAGCGCGCCCTCGTCACCGGCTCGACCTCGGGCATCGGGCTCGCGATCGCGCGGGCATTGCATGCGGAAGGCGCGCAGGTGGTGCTCAACGGGTTCGGCGACGCGGACGAGATCGCCCGCCTGTGCGACGAGCTTTCCGCGACACACGTCGCGGCGGACCTGATGAACCAGGACGGCTGCGAGGCCCTGATGGCCGGTGCGGGTCCGGTCGACATCCTCGTCAACAACGCCGGGATGCAGCATGTCTCGCCGGTCGAGGATTTCCCGGTCGACAAGTGGAACGCGATCATCGCGCTCAATCTGACCGCAGCTTTCCACACCACGCGGCTGGCCGTGCCGCATATGAAGGCGCAGGGCTGGGGGCGGATCATCAACACCGCCAGCGCGCATTCAAAGACTGCTTCGCCGTTCAAGAGCGCTTACAACGCCAGCAAGCACGGGATCGACGGCTTTACCAAGACCATCGCGCTCGAACTGGCGCAGACCGGGGTCACCGCCAATTGCATCAGCCCCGGCTATGTCTGGACTCCGCTGATCGAAGGCCAGATCCCTGATACTATGAAGGCGCGCGGGCTGAGCCGCGAGCAGGTGATCAACGACGTGTTGCTCGCCAAGCAGCCGACCAAGAAGTTCGTCCAGGTGGAAGAGGTCGGCGCGCTCGCCGCGTTCCTGTGCCGCGAGGAAGCGGGCAATGTCACCGGTGCGAACTGGAGTATCGACGGCGGCTGGACTGCCGAGTAAGCCAGCCCAAGAGGCTACGGGAGCATACAGGGGCATGTCAGGGTTGCGCATCGGCTTCGCCTTGCTGCTGGCGGCGTTCCTCGCCGCCTGCGCGACCATGCCCTCGCAAAGGGCAGCATACGAAGCCGAACGGCAGGCGCTGAGCGAACATATTCGCATCCTCTCGGGTCCCGAATACGGTGGACGCATGCCGGGGACCGAAGGCGGGCGGATGACCGAGGCCTATTTGGTCGACGAGCTGACGAGCTACGGCTTCCAGCCGGGTGCGCGCGGTGGCAGCTGGCGACAGCCGGTAACGCTCCAACGATTCAGCCCGGTGTCCTCGCAGCTGACCGTTCGATCGGGCCGTCAGTCGCTGCCGCTCTCGGGTGACGGCTTGCTCGTTCGCATGCGCGGCGAAAGCAGGACCGTGAAGAATGCCGGGATCGTCTTCGTTGCCGATACGCAAGGTCTGCACGCGGCATCGCTGTCAGGCCAGGTCGCGCTGGTTCGCGCAGACGACATGCAGTCGGTCGCGACCGAACTGCTCGCTGCCGAGCCCGCCGCGATCGTTGCGCTGTTCGACGAAGCGGCGGCGTTCGACCGCTTTGCGCGCGGCTTCCGCAGCGGGCGTTACGGCCTCAGCACCCAGCCGAGCGAAAAGACCGCCTTGGCCCTGTTGTCGCCCGAGCTGACAAGCGCGCTTTACGAACGGCTCGCGACCGAAGGCGAAGGATTGGCCGCACGCGCCATTGAAGCAGGCGCGCCGCTCCCGCTGGACGCAACCGCCGACCTTGCCATCGAGACCGGGCGCGAAACGCTCGAAACCGCCAATGTCATCGGGCTGCTTCCCGGCAAGGTGAAAGGTAGCGGTGCGGTCATGCTGCTCGCGCATTGGGACCACCTCGGCACTTGCGGCGAGGAAACCGACGCGGACCGGCTGTGCAACGGGGCGGTCGACAATGCCAGCGGTGTCGGGGTGATGCTGGAAGCCGCACGGCTTATCGCGGAGCAAAGTCCGCTTGACCGCGATCTCTACATTGTCGGGACCACGGCGGAGGAACTCGGGCTGCTTGGCGCGGAAGCCTTTGCCGAAGACCCGCCGTTCCCGCTGCCGACCATCGTCGCGGCGTTCAACATGGATACCATGGCGATCTCACCGCGCGGCGCGCCGCTGACGGTGATCGGCGACGGGCGCACCCCGCTCGATCCGGGCATCCGGATGGTGGCGGAGTCGCTTGGTCGCAAGCTCGATATCCGCGAGGAGCATCAGGCCTTTGTCGCCCGGCAGGACGGCTGGGCGCTGCTGTCGCGCGATGTCCCCGCGGTGCTGGTCGGCTCTGCGATGGGCGATGAGAGCGCGTTCGACGCTTTCATGTCGACCCACTACCATGCGGCAAGTGACGAGTGGTCGCCCGACATGGAACTGGGCGGGGCGACCGAGGATATTTTCCTCCATGTCGAACTGCTCAGGTACTTCGGCAACGAGGCGAGCTACACTCCGGGCAAGCGTTAGGGGCACGAGCCAAGCCGGTTATCTTTCGCGCGGGCTAGCCGAGCGGCGCGGTTCCGGTTAAGGGGCGGCGCACGATTCTTCCCGCCCGCTCTCGCTACGAAAGACGCCTCGTGCCCCATCTCGACATTCCCCTCGGCCTTACCTTCGACGACGTTCTTCTGCGCCCGGCCGAGAGCGATATTCTCCCTTCGATGGCGAACACCGCGACCCGGCTGACGCGCGAGATCGGGCTCAATATCCCGATCCTTTCCGCTGCGATGGATACGGTAACCGAAGCCGACATGGCGATCGTCATGGCGCAGCTTGGCGGCATCGGCGTGCTGCACCGCAACCTCGACATCGATGTGCAATGCGCCGCGGTGCGTGCGGTAAAACGGTTCGAGAGCGGCATGGTGGTCAACCCGATCACCATCTCGCCCGATGCCACGCTGGGCGATGCGCAGGCGCTGATGACCCAGCACCGGATCAGCGGCATTCCGGTGACCGATGCGGGCGGCAGACTGGTCGGCATCCTCACCAACCGTGACGTCCGCTTCGCCGAAAACCCGCTCCAGCCGGTGCGCGAGCTGATGACGACCGAGAATCTCGCCGTGGTGCCGCTCGGCACGGGCCAAGAGGAAGCGCGCCGCTTGTTACACCAGCGCCGGATCGAGAAGCTGCTGGTGGTCGACGATGCATACAGGTGCATCGGCCTGATCACGGTGAAGGATATCGAGAAGGCGGTGACCTATCCCAATGCGACCAAGGACCATGCCGGCCGCCTGCGCGTTGCGGCTGCCACCACCGTCGGCGACAAGGGTTTCGCCCGCACCGAGGCGCTGATCGATGCCGAGGTCGACGTGGTGATCATC
>JBGSPZ010000226.1:0-5174 GCA_041738375.1 Parerythrobacter sp.
CTTCCGCACTGTCCTGCGCCGAGCACGCGGTCAGCGGAAACGTCAGCACCAGCAGCGCGGCGGGCCAGCCAAGAGCCGCCCGCCAGCGCCTGCCAGATCGGATCGAGTCGGGGTTCACTCGGCCTTGTCGCCCCCGGTGATCTGGTCGAAATTCACGCCCGGATTGGCCTCGGCTTCCTTCGGCGCGTCGAAATATTCGAGCCGTTCGGCACCGTGGATGATGTTTGCGCCGATGCTGGAGGGGAAGGTGCGGATCTCGGTGTTATAGTCCTGCGCCTTCTCGTTGTAGCGCACCCGTTCGGTGTTGATCAGGTTGTTCGCCTCTTCCAGCGCGACCATCAGGTCGGCGAAGCGGCCCTGGCTCTGCAATTGCGGATAGTTCTCGACCACCGTGCGCAGCTGGCCGAGCGCCTGCGTCAGCTGGTTCTGCGCTTCGTTGAATTTCTTGAACTCTTCCGGGTTGGAGAGATCGTCGGTGGTGATGTTGATCGAAGTCGCGCGGGCGCGTGCGTCGATCACGCCCTGCAGGATGTTCTGCTCGGAAATCGCAGCGGCCTGCACCGTGGCGACCAGGTCGGGAATTAGGTCCGACCGGCGCTGCAGTGCGCTTTCGACATTGCCCCACTGCGCCTTGGCTGCCTCTTCCTTGGTCGGGACCGAGTTGATCCCGCAGGCGGCGAGCCCGATCGATGCCAGCGCGACCAGCGCGAAGCGGCGAAAAGTCTGCAAATTCATCAGCGGAACTCCCCTTGAATGCCCGCCATCGGCGGCGTGCCTCATCTGTCTTAGAGAGATAGCACACCGTAGGGAGTTTTCAAGAAACGCCGCAAGCATTTGGGCTTGGCAGTCTGGCGTCATGATGCCAGAAGGCCGGTTCAATCGATTGCATCGGGGAGAAGTGGGTTGTTCGCGGAATTCAAGGAATTCATCGCCAAGGGCAATGTGATGGAGCTGGCTGTCGCGGTGATCATCGCGGGCGCTTTCGGCACCATCGTCGCTTCGCTGACCGGCGATGTGGTGATGCCGTTTGTCGGCTACATCTTCGGCGGGGCGGATTTCTCGAACCATTTCATCCTGCTGAGCGTGCCTGAAGGATACAAGGGTTCGACCGCCGATTACGCCGCGCTGAAGGAAGCGGGCGCGGCGATGATCGGCTATGGCGCGCTGATCACCACGGTGATCAACTTCGTTATCCTTGCGTTCGTGATCTTCCTGCTGGTCCGCTGCACCAACAAGGTGACCGCGCAGTTGCACAAGAAGGAGGAGGAAGCCGTCCCCGCCGGCCCAAGCGAGATCGAACTGTTGACCGAAATTCGCGACGCTCTCAGGGCAAAGCCATAATTTCGACACTTTCGGGAACCTTTACAAAGGCCATGGTTTGATTGGCCAGTCCAGATCGTGTGACTGGCCACTCCAAATTTGAGGTACTACCATGCGTAAACTTGCTATTCTCGCTGCTTCGGCTGCATCGCTCGCGCTCGTGGCCTGCGGCCCGGGTGCCGAGACCGAAACCGAAGCCCAGGCCGATGCCATGGAAGAGCAGGCCGACGTGACCGAGGAAATGGCCGAAGAAGCCCCGACCGAGGCACAGGAAGAAATGCTCGAAGAAAAGCAGGATGCGCAGGAGGCCAAGGCCGACGCGCTCGAAGACAAGGCCGACGCCGAAGAGGGCGCAACCGGCATGTAATTTTCTTGCGCCTGGCGCAATGAAGACGAGGGGGCGGACCGACAGGTCCGTCCCCTTTTCTTTTGCGCGCATAGTGCGCTGCTCACTTCACATTAAGCTGCAAGCGCTTATATCGGTCCTGCCCGTTTCGGCGGGATATGGCGATAAATGGCCTCGTGTAATAGACGCAACGGACCCGGGGGCAGTACCCGGCGGCTCCACCACCGAACCCCCGCAGGGGCGCGATGACGGGGCCGAACCAGGATCGACGTGTGTTGAAAGACGTGTGTTTTCGCCCGGGCTGAGTAACCCGTAAAACTGTTCACAACACACAAGTGCCAACGATAACGAAGCACTCGCAATCGCAGCGTAATGTGACGGGCTAACGCCCTGAATTTACAAAGCTAAAGCGCGGTTGGACCCACCGGGCAACAGAAGCGGATTCCGGGGCTCCGGGGGTAGCTAGCAACAGAAACCCCCACCAATGTTCCGTCCTAGAGAAACAGCGGGCCGCAGATTTCGGTCAGCTCCGTGCGCAGTTCCGGGATCACCCGCTCAACGGCAGCGCGATGCTTGCTGTCGGCATCGGCAACCTGTTCATCGCTTGCGTCACCGAACATCGGCAGCGAACTCATGCCCGCGCCCTCGTAGCCAAGGTAGATATCGCGCTCTTGGTCATCGATCTGCTTGGGCGTCAATTCCTGCTTCGCCCCTTCCGCATAGGCGGCGTTCTGGGCCTTCAGGGCAATTGTGCGCGCCTGGGACTGCGTGAGTCCGCCGAGCGTTCCGCTTTGCTGGATGGCGAACTCGGCAATCCGCTTGCAGCGCAAGGCTTGGCCGAGGCTGATCGTAGGCTGGATTGCCGTCGCGGTCTGGCTCGGTTGTGGATCGGGTTTCACCGCGGCACTGGTCGCCGTGGTCGGCGAATTCGAGGTTTCCGTAGCCGGCTCGCCACTGGTGGAATCGCATCCGCCGAGCATCGCCATTGCGATCAAAATCGATCCAAACTTGCGCATGGTCGCCCCCCCCTGAAGCGCGGTTACAGTGAAATTATTCTGCGGATACGGCAGCCCTGTCCGCCTCGTCCTGCTCCCGCTCGTACCGCAGGCAATCGAGGATCTTCGCGCCCGCCAGGAACACCGCGCCGGTAGTGGCGAGGAACAGCAGCTTGCCGCCCCAGCCGGGATATTCGACGAGATATTGCGAGCCGCGCGCGGTCGCGCCGAGCGCGAGGGCATAGATGATCAGAAAGGCCTCGACCCGCGTCTTGATGACGAACAGCCTGCCGATCTTCTGCCACATGCGCGCCTCGCCTCTCGTTAACATTTCACAACGCAAACACCGTGCCAGCCGCGTGTTCGCGCGGCTTGCGGTGGTTAACGGGTGAGGGCAGTGTAAACGCTTCCGACGGCGTGTCGAGCGCGTTAACCGAGTTCGGTGAGATCGAGGGATTCCAACAGTTTGCCACGTGCTGTTCGAACGGTTTCGGCGAGCGCCGGGTTCCCGATATCCGACGGGTCGACCTGCTCGGGCCACCACTCGTCGATTACCCGTTCGAGGGTGTCGGCGCGCGCTTCCGACAGCAGGAAGCGCGGATCGATGGTTGCCGGATCGGCCACCACCCGCAGCCGCAGGCAGGCGGGTCCGCCGCCATTGGCCATGCTTTGGCGGACATCGACCGGGATGACTTGCCGGATCGGCCCGTTCGAGGCGAGCATCCCCTCGCACCACCCCCAGACGGCTGCGCTTTCGCGGCATTCCTCCGGCACGATCAACGCCATGCTGCCGTCGGGCAAGGTGAGGAGCTGGGCGTTGAACAGATAGGTTCGGATAGCCTCGGCCAGGCTCAACACGCTCGACGGCACTTCGACCACCTCCAGCGCGGGGAAGGCGGCGCGGATCGCGGCATAGGCACCGTCGCGATCCGCGAATGCCTCCTCATGCGCGAACAGCACCCGCTCGTTGGCGACCGACACGACATCGTTGTGGAACGCGCCTGCCTCGATCGCGGCGGGGTTCTGTTCGATGAATACTGTTCGCGCCGGGTCGAGTCCGTGCCGCCTTGCAACCGCGCGGCTGGCCTGCTCGTGCTGGCGGGCGGGAAACTTCCCGCCCGGCCTGCCGTAAACGAACACCTCTACCCCGGGGGCGTCGTGCCCTTCGCAGAAGCGCATGTGGTTGGCCGCTCCTTCGTCGCCGAAGCAGAGCGGAACCGGATGATAAACCTGGAAATGGCGGTCGTCGGCGAATGCAACTCTCAACTGATGGTGGGTATCGAGCCACTCCTGGCTTCGGTGGGGCATCGAGACGAGATTCGCCACGGTCATGCGGCACCTCCCGTCGCTTGTGTCCGGCGCAGGGCTGACCGTAGCAGCGTTCGCAGTCCACATGGAACTCGCGGACCAGCCCGCAGCGACCAATGCTCGGTCGGTCGTCTCGTCGACCACAATCTCGTCCAGCCATTGCTTGTTCGGGCGCGACAGCGGCAGAAGATACCCCTGTGCCAGCCCGCGCGCCATATTGCCGCGCATCTTGGTGACGCCCTGCAAGGCCGCTGCGCGCGGGTAGGACGGGTCACCCTTGTGGCTCGCGCTGGCGATGTTGCCCAGGCTGAGGCCGGCATAGTTGTGCGAGGGGCCGACGATGCCGTCGAAGTTGATCTCGACGAGGGTCATGGAATGACCCTCGTCGCCCCGGACTTGATCCGGGGCCGCGCGCCGAAAGCTCCGATCTTGCGGATAGCGATCCCAGCTTTCGCTGGGATGACGAGGAACGCTGGCATTCTCCCGGTCCTTCGAGAGGCCTCAGACTGCGTCTTCGGCTCCTCAGGATGAGCGGATGTTTGTATGGCCTGCTCGTGCTGAAGAGCGAGGGCGGATGCCCGAGCGTCTCGAAGGACGCGGATCATCGCGCCTCGCTCCACACGATATCGCCCGGCTGGACATCGAGCGTTTCTGCCGCCGCGCGATCGATGGTCACCGAACCATCCGCATTGATGCAGCGTTCGCCATAACAGCTACGGAAGCTGTCGAGGTGGCCGGTCGCGAGCAATGCGCGCTCGCCGCCTTCGCAAGCGACCGCCTCGACCGTTGCGTGCTTCGCTTCCTTCACGCTCCTGACCTGGTCGGTCTTCGCCAGCATTGTCGGCCCGCCGTCGAAGATGTCGACATAGCCGTCGTAGGAAAAACCTTCGTTCTCCAGCATGGTCATCGCCGCGCGGCCGGTGGGGTGGGGCAGGCCGATCACGCTGCGCGCGTCGTCGTTGAGCATGGCGACATAGACCGGATGCTTGGGCATCAGATCGGCGATGAACTGGTTGCCGTTGATCGCGTTGAAATAGTCGGCTTCCTGGAAGGTCATGCCGAAGAAGCGGCCAGCGACCCCGTCCCAGAACGGCGAGCCGCCGCGATCGTCGATGATCCCGCGCAGCTCGGCCAGCACCCGGTCGGCGAAGCGCGCGCGGTGCATGGCGATGAACAGGTAGCGGCTGCGCGCCAGCAGCAAGCCA
>JBGSPZ010000262.1:0-4294 GCA_041738375.1 Parerythrobacter sp.
GTCGCGCTCGGCACTCGCGGTGGACCAGCGTTCGTCCCACAGCAGCACCGGCAGCTCGAGCGCCTGAACGAGGTTGCGGGCATAGGCGCGGCTCGATTGCGCGCGCGGGCCTTCGCTGCCGTCCATGTTGCGCGGAAGGCCGAGCACGATGCCCTTTACCGCGCGCTCCAGCACGATGGCGGACAGCGCTTCTGCATCTTTCGAGAACTTCGCCTTGGCCAAGGTCTTGCCCGCCGTGGCGAAGCTCCAAGCCGCATCGCAGGTCGCAATCCCGACGGTCTTGGTGCCGAGGTCGAGACCCAGCAATGGACCGCCATCGCCCAGCGCGATGCGAAACTCGGCGGTGCTTTCGGTAATCAGCTGGTTTTGCCCCATGCCTCGACCCGCGCGATCACATCCTGCTGCACGTTCTTCCAGAACAGCGGGATATCATAGACGTGGTAGTTGTTCCCCGGAAGCACCGCGCTGCCGACTTTGGGGGGATCGCCGATCAGCAAGAGGCCGCGCTGGTCGCAGCGGGCAGGGACCGCCGCAGGAATCAGTTCGCCGGTGGAATAGTCGGCCTCCGGCACGAGGGACCCGAGGTTGCGCTCGGCCGGTGCCTCGCCGTTGACCGAGCCGGTCAGCGGATTGGTGCACAGGATCCGGCTTTCGCCCCGTGGCTTGCCATCGAAACCGATCGATCCGGCATAGGTCTCCAGCAGCGCGCTGGGGTCGGCCGGCTCGGCGAAGCTCGACCAGCTCAGAATGCAGCCCGGCTGGCCGGGCGTGGCGCAGGCCGGAAAGCCGAGGGCAGGGAGATCTTGCTCGACCGAAATCGGCCAGCCGATTGCATACACCGCAGCAATTCTCGGCGCGATGTCGCTGCCCGCCACCTCTTCGCGCAGCAACCGCAATAGATGAAGCGCGCCTTGGCTGTGTCCGACAAGCACGATCGGCGTGTCCTGGTCCACGCTTGCCACGAAGAAGTCGTAAGCCTGTTTCACATCGCGATAGGCGGCATCGATCGCCTTCTGGCCTTCAGCCTCCTTGGTGAGGAAACTTCCCATCGTTGCCTGACGGTACCTCGGGGCCCAGATCTCGCTTGCTGCGTTGAACGGGCTGGCCATGCCCTTGACGTAGATTCTGGCGACGTTCTGCGACTGGGCATCGTCGATCGGCGCGTTCCAGTTTGCGCGGTCGAGATAGCTGGTCGGGTGGATGAAAAAGACCGCGAAATCGGGGGCGTCGTCCACCGGGAGCGGCATCGCCACTCCGTCGCGAACTTGGGCAGGCTGCCAGCGCGCCGGATCGCCCGTTCCCATCCCGGGGCGCGACAGCCACATCTTCGGGTCGTTATAGGCATTTGTGTCGAGCGGTTGCTGCTCGACGAAATCGCTCGACGGCACCAGTGCGAGCTCGGTCAGTTCCTTCGACCAGATGGTGAGCGCAATCAGGCCCAGCACCGCGACCATGATCAGCCCGGCAACGAGATAGAGAAACTTGCGTGCCACTATGAACCCTCTGACATCATTGCCTGATATGCCTCTTCATTGCGTTCGGCCCGCCGCTCGAGCGCGACCTTGATCATCGCCAGCAGCGGGTCTGCCAGGAACAACCCGAGGATGCCGAACAGGATCCCCATGATCAGCTGCGAGGAAAGCACCATGGCCGGCGCGAGGTCGACCGTCTTCTTCGCGATCAGCGGAATGATCACATAGCCGTCAAAGGTCTGGACGAGGAAATAGACGATGATGGTATAGATCCCCATGTCCGTCCCCCCGGAAAAGCCGACCATTACCATCAGCCCGCCGGCGATGAGCGCACCGAGGTTGGGGATGAAAGCGAGCAGCCCGGTCAGGATCGCCAGCAGCGCCGCCATCGGCACGCCGTAAAGCGCGAGCATGATCCAGGTGAAAATGCCTTCGAACACCATGCCGACGAGCCTGCCGGCCATCAGCCGCCGCATGGTGTAGCCCATCCGCGATGCCGTCTCGAAAAACTCCGCGCGGCGATGCCTTGGCAACATCCAGGCAACCGAACGTTCGTAAAGCTGCGGCTCCATGGCAACGTAGATGCCGATGATCGTGATCAGCAGTATGGTGCTCAGCCCGCCCAGCAGCCCGCCGATCGCCCGGGTAACCGTGCCGACGCCGCTCATCAGGTTGCCCGCAATGCCCTGCAGATCGGTCTGGCTGACGTCGAAACCCTGCGATTGCAGCCACGCGATCCCGGCATTGATTTGCGCCTGCACGATGGCCGGCAGCGCCGCCGCTTCGCGCGAGATTTGCGAACCGGCGTACATCGCCAGCCAGTAGAAGAACCCGCCGGTCGCCCCGATCACGATCAGCACCAGCCACATCCGGCTGAGCGGCAAGACCCGGCCGAGCAGGCGCGCGCCGCCGTCGATCATCGCAGCGAACACCATCGCGCCGAAGATCACCAGCAGCGATTGCGAGATATAGATCGCAAGGATTACCGCCCCCACGACCAGTGTCCAGACGAAGGCCCGCTGGGCTTCGAAGCGCAGCTCGGGATTGTCGATGCGCGACGGGCTCGATCCGAGATCGTCGTTCCCGGTGGCCTCGTCGGTATCGCTCATTCGCTCGCCGCGTCCTTGTCGATGGTCGGGCGCAGTGTCGTCCATGCACGCTCGCCGCGCAAGGCGCCCGGCCAGGTGAACGGGTTCCAGCTGGCGGTGCCATCGAGCGAAAAGGTGATGAACTCTGCCCGCCCGCCGACATTTTCCAGCGGAACCGGCCCGCCCAAACCCTGCTCCAGATCGGATGCCCGGCTGTCCGCCGAGTGATCGCGGTTGTCGCCCATCATGAAGATGTGGCCAGCGGGAATTTTCGTGGGCGGATAGTCGTCCAGCCGCTGGCGCTGGTGGTCGATCACCAGATAGGTCGCGCCGTTGGGCAAGGTCTCGCGCATGACCGGGAGCTCGTAGACTTCCCGCCCGCCGTCGAGCGTCTTGCGATAGACATCGAAATAGCCGAGGCAGGTGACCTGATCGCACAGCTGGGCATCGTCGACCGGGATGCGGATCGCCGGCTCGACTTCCTGCTGAACCGGCTTGCCGTTGAGGATGATCTGCCCGTTGCGCACCTCGATCGTATCGCCCGGCAGGCCGACGACGCGCTTGATATAGTCCTCGTCGCGGCTCGGCGGTACGGCGATCACCACATCGCCATATTCGGGCGTGCCGGGCCAGATGCGCCAGTCGCTCCGGGGCAGGACATGGAACGATGCCGAGACCCACGACCAGCCGTAGGGATATTTGCTGACCACCAGCCGGTCCCCCACCAGCAGGTTGGGCACCATCGAGGTCGACGGGATATAGAACGGCTTGGCCACGAAACTGTGGAAGCCGAGCACCGCGAGCAGCATCAGCGCGAGGCCGCGGATTTCCGCGAACCAGTTGATCGGTTCTTTCGTCTTGTCGGTCACGGCAGAGGGTTCGTTACTCAAAGCGGGCGCGCCTCGATGATGACATAGGCCTGCGCCCATGGATGATCGTCGGTGAGGGTAAGGTGAATGACGGCCTCATGGCCATCCGGGGTGATTTCGGCAAGCCGTTTCGCCGCGCCGCCTTCGAGCTTCAGGGTGGGCGCGCCCGTGGGTGCGTTGACCACGCCGATATCCTTCATGAACACGCCGCGCCGGAATCCCGTCCCGACCGCCTTGGAAAAGGCCTCCTTGGCGGCGAAGCGCTTGGCATAGGTTCCGGCGATGGTGAAGGGACGCTTGCGCGCCTTGGCGCGTTCAAGATCGGTGAACACCCGATTCTCGAACCGCTCGCCGAAGCGGTCGAGCGAATTCTGGATGCGCTCGATATTGCACAGGTCGGAGCCGACGCCGATGATCACGACGGCTCCCCCAAGCCGTCGCCCCAGCGAAAGCTGGGGTCGCTTTCGGTCGAACTCGGCGCTTGCGGACGGCGATCCCAGCTTTCGCTGGGATGACGGGCTTGCCCGAAAATCACCGCGCCTCGTCCATCAGTCCGCGCATCTGGCGCACCGCCTGTTCAAGCCCGACGAACACCGCCTCACCGACGAGGTAGTGCCCGATGTTGAGCTCGGAGAGCTGCGGGATCGCGGCGATCGGCTGGACGTTCTCATAGGTCAGCCCGTGGCCGGCGTGCGGTTCGATCCCGTTCTTGGCGGCGAGGGCGGAGAGATCTGCAATGCCCTTCAGTTCGCTCGCCACCCGCTCCCGGTCGCCGTCGAGAAAGGCGTGAGCGTATCCGCCGGTGTGGAATTCGACCACCGGCGCGCCGAGCCGCAGCGCGGCATCGAGCTGGCGCTCGTTGGCC
>JBGSPZ010000267.1:0-5146 GCA_041738375.1 Parerythrobacter sp.
GCTGACCGTGCCGCCGTTGATCGCCAGCATCCCCGCCTCGACCTCGGCGGCGAGGCGCTGCTTGCGCGCGCCGTCCTGCGTCCAGGCATAGGCGGCGAGGCCGTAGGGCAGGCGGTTCGCTTCCTCGATCATCGCGTCTTCTCCGCTCATCGGATTGAGGATCGCGACCGGGCCGAACGGCTCCTCGTTCATGATCTCGGCATCGGTCGGCACTTCGCTGAGCACGGTCGGCTGGTGGAAGAAGCCCTGGTTGCCGATCCGCTCGCCGCCGGTGAGCAGCTTCGCGCCCTTCTCCTTGGCATTGCCGATCAGGCTTTCCATCCGCTCCAGCCCGCGCGCGCTCGCCATCGGGCCCATCTGGGTGCCGTCCTCCAGCCCGTTGCCGACCTTCACCTTTTCCGCCCGCTCGACGAAGCCATCGCGGAATTTCTCGAACATGTCCTCCTCGATCAGGAAGCGCGTCGGGCTGACGCAGACCTGGCCGGCGTTGCGGTATTTGTTGGCCGCCATCGTGTCCAAGGCCTTGTCGATATCGGCATCCTTGAACACCAGCACCGGACCGTGGCCGCCCAGCTCCATGGTGGCGATCTTGAGGTCGTCGGCCGCGAGTTTCGCCAGATGCTTGCCGACCGCGGTCGAGCCGGTGAAGGTCACCTTGCGGATCACCGAACTGCCGAGCAGGTGGCGGCTGACATGGTCGGGCACGCCGAAGACGCATTGGACGACATCGCCCGGCACGCCCGCGTCGAGGCAGGCCTGAACCATGGCGATCCCGGCGGAAGGGGTTTCCTCGCTCGGCTTGACGATCACCGAGCAGCCCGCGGCGAGCGCTCCGCCGATCTTGCGCATGACGTTCAATGAGGGGAAATTCCATGCCGCAAAGCCCGCGACCGGGCCGACCGGGTGGTATTGCACCTCGGCGCGCTGCCCTTCGGGCCGGACCAGCGTGCGGCCATAAAGCCGCTTGCATTCACCGGCATAGAATTCGAGCAGCATGGCCGAATAGATCGTCTCGCCCTTGGCCTCGGCCAGCGGCTTGCCCTGTTCGCGGGTCAGGCCATAGGCGATGTCGCCCGCGCGTTCCCTGATCAGCGCGGCGGCCTTCATCAGAGTTGCGGCGCGCTTGTCCGCCGGGGTTTTGCGCCATTGCCGGAAACCACGCTCGGCATTGTCGAGCGCGGCGTCGAGATCCGTTTCGGTCGCGCGCGGCAGGGTGCCGATGGTCTCGCCGGTCGCCGGATCGATTACATCCTCGTGCTCGCGCGCATCGAGCCCCAGTTTCTCGCCGCCGATGAGGAGATGGAGGTCGGGATAGCTGGCCATGGGGTGTCCTTTCGCGCGGGGTGTGCGTCGTTGCGGGTGATTGTTCAGGTAAACCCAGCTAGGGAGCGGGTCATGCGAATGCTACCCATCCTACTGATCGCGGCGCTGGCCGTTCCCGCTGCGGCACAGGAAACTGCCGTATCGCCCAAGTTGACGCTCGAACAATCGACCGCCCTGCGCTGCTCGGCGGCCTTCGCCATCGTCGCGGCGGACCAGGCAGCAGGCGATGCCAAGGCGCTTGCCTATCCGCCGATGGCACAGCGCGGACGCGAGTTCTTCGTCCGCGCGTCGGCTCAATTGATGGACGAGGCCGGGGTGACCCGCGCCGATGTCGCCGCGCTGCTCCAGGCCGAGGCACAGCGCCAGCGCGGCAGCGGCACCACAGCGGAGATCATGCCCGCCTGCCTGCTCTTGCTCGACGCGTCGGGAATCTAGGCCAACCGCCTGATTTCGTCGGGTATCGCGCCGCGTGCGCTATGGACCCGACTCGGCGCATGCTGCATGAGCGTTGACCATGTGGCGCCTCTACCAATTCCCGCTCTGCCCGTTTTCGCGCAAGGTGCGCCTGCTGATGAGCGAAAAGGGCATCGGCTACGATTTGTGGCGCGAAAGCCCGTGGGACAATCGCGACGAGTTCTGGGCATTGAACCCGGCCGGACGCACCCCGGTGCTGCACGATGCGGAGAAGAAGGTCACCCTGTGCGACAGTCGGGCGATCTGCGAGTATTTCGAGGAAACCGTCGACCAGGCACCGATGATCGGCGGCACCGCGCGCGAGCGGGCGGAAATCCGCCGGTTGGTCGCGCTGTTCGACGAGAATTTCTTCAACGACGTCACCGCGCCGATGCTGAGTGAGAAGATGAAGAAGCGCATCGTCCTGCGCCAGCCGCCCGATTCGCGGCGTATCCGCGATGCGATGAAGCTGGCGCATGGTCATCTCGACTATATCGACTGGCTGATCGACAATCGCACCTGGCTCGCCGGGCCGCGCATGAGCCTCGCCGACCTTGCCGCCGCGGCGCAGATTTCGGTCGCGGACTATCTCGGCGGGATCGACTGGAGCGGTCACGAACAGGCCAAAGGCTGGTACGCGGTGTTCAAGAGCCGGCCCAGCTTTCGCCCGTTACTTTCGGAGCGGATGGAAGTGATCCAGCCGCCGAGCCACTACGCCTTGGTGGATGGGTAAAGTTTTCGATTTCGCACCCCATCCGGGTCGCGATTTCCTCGCTCAAGGGGCCTGACGGCCCAATCGCTGCGGGCGGCCGGTCGGCCTTGCACTCGCCTGCGGCTCGCGTTCCCTACCAAGTTGCGTGTGTTGCCGCTTGAGACAAGGCCTTCAGCGCCCCATATCTCCCCTGACAACAGGAGATTCCCGAATGGTCGATTTCAAGGACCTGACCGCCGCCGAATGGCGCGAGCGGCTGAGCCCCGAGCGGTTCCACATCCTGCGCGAGAAAGGCACCGAGCGTGCCTTCACCGGCGAGTATGACAAGCATTACGATGCCGGCGAGTATTTCTGCGCCGGCTGCGGGCAGAAGCTGTTCGACAGCGATGCCAAATACAACAGCGGATGCGGCTGGCCCGCCTTCACCGCCCCGGCGGAAGGCGGCGCGATCGACGAGCATCGCGATACCTCCTACGGCATGATCCGCACCGAAGTGACCTGCTCCAACTGCGGCGGGCATCTCGGGCATGTGTTCCCCGACGGGCCGCGCGACGCGGGCGGATTGCGCTATTGCATCAACAGCGCCTCGATCGATTTCGAACCGGAGGACAAATAGTCCTCCCCCCGTTCACGCGAAGTTAGAACTCGCCTATGCACTGCGGCAGCTGACAGATGCGCCACAAGCTCAGGCGCCAGATGACTGCAGGGTGGATGGCGAAGAGAGGTAGCCGGCGCAGCGCCGCCGCGAACAGCAAGAAGCCCGAAAAGGCACCGCTGCGCGGCTGGCGCTTGTGGCTGCGCCGCGCGGTGATCACCGGCATGGTGGTTTCTCTGCTGGGGGCGCTGTTCCTCGGCCTCGCGGTCGCGTTCGCCGCGCGCTCGCTGCCGAGCTTCACCGAGCTCCAGGCGACGCAGACCGGGCAGACGATCGTGGTGCGTGCACGCGATGGCTCCGAAATCCTCGAACTGGGGCCGAGCTTCGGCAAATGGGTCGATGCCGAGGATATTCCCGACGATATGAAGAATGCGATGGTCGCGGTGGAGGATCGCCGGTTCTATTCGCACCCGGGCGTCGACCCCTATGGTCTCGCGCGCGCATTGTGGGTGGCGGGGACGGGAGACAGGCGGGTTGCGGCGACCTCCACGATCAGCCAGCAACTCGCGCGCAACCTGTTCCTCAACAACAACCGCACGCTCGACCGCAAGCTGCGCGAAGCGGTGCTGGCGATGGCGCTCGAATGGAAATTCTCCAAGGAAGAGATCCTCGAGCTCTATCTCAACAAGGTCTATTTCGGCGGCGGTGCCTACGGGATCGACAGTGCCAGCCGCAAGTTCTTCAGCCATCCGGCGACCGAGCTGACCACCGGCGAGGCGGCGATCATCGCCGGCCTCGTCAAGGCGCCGAGCCGCTATTCGCCGACCGCCGACGTTCAGGCCGCGGTGGACCGCGCACAGGTCGTGCTTCGGCTGATGAAGGAGCAGGACCTGATCGACCCCTCGGTTTCGGTCGATCCGACGGCGGTAAAACTCAAACAGGACGCGGCGCAGAATTCGGTGCGCTACTTCACCGACTGGGCCTTGCCGCAGCTCGACCTGCTGCTGCCCGAGACGACCGAGCCGATCGAGGTCTGGACCACGCTCGATGTCGGGATGCAGCGTGCGGCGGAGACCGCGATCTCGGCCAATACCCCGGGCGGGGCACAGGGCGCGCTGGTCAGCCTCGACCGCGATGGCGCCGTGCTCGCGATGATCGGCGGGACCGACTATGTCGAAACCAACTACAACCGCGCGACCGATGCGGTGCGCCAGCCGGGTTCGAGCTGGAAGCTGTTCGTCTATATGGCCGCGCTGGAGGCGGGCTATAATCCCGAATCCAAGGTCAAGGATGTGCCGGTCACCATCGACGGGTGGAGCCCGCGCAACTCGGGCGGGGGCTACGCCGGGGAAATCGATGTCCGCACTGCCTTCGCCTATTCGAAGAACACCGTGGCTGCGCAACTGGGCAACGAGGTCGGCTTCGGCACCGTTGCCAGCATGGCCCGCCGGTTCGGGATCAGCACGCCGATCAAGACCTTCCCCTCGATGGTGCTCGGCACTTCGGAGACGCGGCTGATCGACATGACCCGCGCCTTTGCGGCGGTCTCGGCAGGCGGCAAGTCGGTCGAGCCCTATGGCATCCTCAAGGTCACCACCGCCGGCGGAGAGGTGCTGTACGAGCACGAGAAGGCGGCCAGCACACAGCTGGTTCCGGAGTATGTCGCGGCCGGGATCACCGACCTGCTGCAGACGGCGGTCAGCACCGGCACCGGGCGCGCGGCGCAGATCGGGCGGCCCGTGGCGGGCAAGACCGGCACCACCACCTCGAATAAGGACGGATATTTCGTCGGTTTCTCCAGCGGAATTACCACCGGGGTCTGGATGGGGCGGGACGACAACAAGGCGGTGTCCGGCCTGCAAGGAGGGCGTGCCCCGGCGCAGGCGTTTGCTGCCTTCATGCGTTTTGCGGTCAAGAACCGCCCGGTCGAGCAATTCAACACCGAACTCAAGCTGCCCGAATGGCAGCTGGAGCCGGACGACGAGTTCTATTACGGTGACCCGGAAGACTATTACTATATCGACGAGCAGGGCAATCTGATCGAACCGGGCGGCGAGCGCGAT
>JBGSPZ010000276.1:0-4695 GCA_041738375.1 Parerythrobacter sp.
GGCCGCGACCCTGCGATACAAGACCCGCGACGGGGTCGACACGCGGGCACGCGGCCCGCTGCTGGCCGAGGGCGGGAAAGAACAGCTGATGGCGCACCTACGAGATCAGAAAGAGCGGATCGAAGCGAGCCCCGACGCGCCCTTTCCCGAACAGCGCGCGCAGACCCACGCTTTCGTCACGCGGATCATCGCCGAGTTCGAGCCACTGGATGCACAGCAGATCATCGACCACATCGAAGCGGTCGATGCGAAGCGGATCGCCTGGCGCGAGAAGGTGGCGGGGCTGGCCGACAAGATCGCCGCACTGCTCGCCGAGCACGGCGATGCCGAGCTCGAGGCGGAGCATTGGGAAGAACTGCAGGCGACCTTCGCCGACAAGCGCTTCCAGTATATCGAGCTCAGCTATCACGACTGGGGCGACAATCCCGATCCCTTCATCCTGCTCGGCCCAAGCGATACGGCAGCGCTCGCGCCGCCCAAGGGCATGAACGACATCGCGGTCGAGTATTACCTCGACCCCGCACAGCGCCACCGCCTGCCCGAGGATTTCCTCGCCGCGCACGAGCCGGTGTGGCGCACGCTCTACAGCAACCGCCCGCACCGCATGGGCGGCCTTCATGACGGCCTGCAGAGCGAGCCGATCGAAGACCCCGCTTGGCCGAACCTGTTGCTGATCCAGATTGCGAGCGACAAGGCGATGGACTGGTGCTGGGGCGATGCGGGCGCCTATTACTTCTGGATCCGTCCCGATGCCCTCGCGCAGGGCGACTTCAGCGACACCGAAGTCTGGCTGGAATGCCATTGACCCGGCAGGTCAGCGTTTCGCAATCCCGCGCGCCCAAAGGGACGGCAGTTCGCGGGTGGAATGCCGCTACTGCGCCTCGGCCGGGGCGGCGAGCGGGAAATAGGGGATGCGCACTTCCCACGGTTCGCCGCCTTCGTCGGTGAAGGTGTAGAAGCCTTCCATCGAGCCATGCGGCGTCGCCAGCGGGCAGCCGGAGACATAGTCGTGGCTCTGGCCGGGCCGCAGCGTGGGCTGTTCGCCGACCACGCCCTCGCCGTCGACATGATTGACCATCCCGCGCCCGTCGGTGATCCGCCAGTGCCGGGTGCGCAGCTGGATCGTCTCGTTCGAGCCGTTCTCGATCCGGATGTGATACACCCAGAACCACTTGCCCGCTTCGGGCTGCGACTGTTCGGGCAGGAAACTGACGGCGACGCGGACGGTGACCCCGTCGGTGGTGGCAGAGTGCTGGAACAGTTCTTTCATGACTCGCGCAAGGTAGCGATGCGCGGGAGAATGGGCAATCGCCGCGATGCGTCAATCGGCCGGATTGTGCTTGGCGAGAAACGCTTCGAGGGCGTCGTACCACGCCTGCTCGTTTTCCGGCTTGGAGAAGCTGTGGCCTTCGTCCTTGATCACCAGATAGTCCACTTCCGCATCGGTCTTTTCGAGCGCGTTGCGCATTTTCTTGAACTGGCTGAACGGCACGTTGTTATCATCCTCACCATGCGCCAGCAGGATCGGGCGGGTCAGGCGGTGGGCGTTGCTGGCGGGCGAGATGCTGTCGAGGTCGAACTCCCCCTCGCCTACCACCCGCTCGCGCCAGCGGCGACCGCCATTACGGGTAAAGAAGTTGCGATCGTACTTCAGCTGCGCGTCGAAATCGGTAACTCCGGCCCAACTTGCCGCGCAGCGATACCGTTCAGGGTTGCGGATGGCCGCCCACAGCGCGGCATAGCCGCCGTAGGAGCCGCCGACGACGCACACCCGGTCCTTCGCAGCGATGCCCTGCGCGATCGCCCAGTCGATCGCATCGTCGAGATCGTCCTGCATCTTTCGCCCGATCTGCCCGCTGCCGAGTTCGGAGAAGCTTTCGCCATAACCGGCGGAACCGCGGAAGTTGGGCTGGAGCACCGCATAGCCGCGATTGGCGAGCAATTGGACCATGTCGTCGTAGCGCAGCTTGTCCCGCACGCCGTAAGGCCCGCCATGCGGCAGCAGGATCAAGGGCAATCCCTTCGCCTCGCGGCCGCGCGGTAGGGTCAGGTAAGCGCGGATCTCGACCCCGTCGCGCGCCGTGTATTTCACCGGCTTGGGCCGGGCGAGCTGGCGGAAATCCACCTTCGGACGCATTTCGACCAGCTGGGTGAGCGCCTTTTGCGCCGGAGTGAAAACATACATCGCCCCGGGATCGCTCTCCCCGCCGCCCCACACCAGCATGCGCGAGTTGTCCTTCGCGATCGAAGTGATCCAGGATTGTTCCTCCGCCGCCGCCTTATCGAGCGATTCCTGCCAGCGCTTGCGATCCTCGTCGAACCACACCACCCGGTCACGATCGTCGGTGAAGTAGGCCGCGAAAGGCTTGCCGTCGCGGATCGTCACTTCGTCGATATCCCAGTCGGGGTTCTCGTAGACAGTCTCGACGATCTCGCGCTTGGCGTAGTCGAACAGATGCAGCCCGACCCGTCCCTCTTCATTCTCGCGCAGGACATAGCCCCGGTCCGACCCGCTGATCACCGCCGCCACGTCCCAGAAGCCTTCCTCCGCCTCGTCTTCCTTCAGCCTACCGATCAGGCGCAGGTCAGCTCCGGCATTTTCGCGATAGAAGACCCTCAGGCGATTCTGGAACCAGCCGGTGCCGATGCGCACGACCCCCGCATCGTCGGCGTACCAGTTCCACACGCCATCGCGCGGGCTCTGCACCGTTTCGATGGCGCGACCTTCGTCGAGGTCGAACCTGAAAACCGAGGGGTAATCGTAAACCGTGTCCTGCATCGAAACCAGAGCGTAGCGTCCCTGGTCATCGACGAAGAGCAGATTGTCCCCATCCACCACCGATTGGCGCTTACCGGCACCGCGCGGTTCCAGAAGACTGCCCGTCCCGGCCCGCAAATTGGCGACGATCAGCCGGGTGTAGAGGACATCTTCCCGGTCGAACTCGCCGATCGAGGAGATGCTGACGAGGACCTTGTCGTTTCCGGCCCATTGGAACCATTCGATATCGTTCTTGTCGTCCACCCCGAACTTGCCGGTGGGCTTGAGGGTGACCGGGTCGAGCAGCACAATATGCGCTATTCCCTCGATATCCACAATTGCGGCGATCTGCTGCCCGTCGGGGGAAAGCGCTGCTTGGCGCAGCACACTCCCACCTGCGAAAGCCGCAGTGGGAATGAGTGGCGGGCGCGGCTCGCTGGGCTCCGTAGCAGCAGCGGTAGCATCGTCCTGTGCCAAAGCCGGAAATGTAAAATTTGCGAATAGCATCGCAAGTACAAGAACTACGGCGCGACCCGTCATACCTGCCCCCCTCGAAAGTGCGGCCACCAGATTAGCCAGGATTTCACGTCTGGCAACTCGGTAAATCGCTGTGTTTATTGTCGATTGGCAATCCTGTTCGATGCGAGATTGAAATGCGGTCGGCAGCGGTCCAAGGTCAGGGAAATCAAACCTCAGGAGACCACGCCATGCCCTACGCACCCTTCGACCTTGCCGGCAAAGTCGCGCTAGTGACCGGCGGCAACGGGGGGATCGGGCTGGGCATGGCCGAAGGTCTGGCGGCTGCGGGGGCCGATGTCGCGATCTGGGGCCGTAATCCGGACAAGAATGCCGCGGCCGAAGAGCGCCTGCGCGCGCATGGCGTCGAGGTGCTGGCCCAGATCGTCGATGTCACCGACGAGGCGCAGATCGCCGATGCCATGGGCGCGTTGCTGGCGAAGTTCGGGCGGCTGGACAGCTGCATCGCCAATGCCGGCACCGGATATGGCCGCGAGCGGTTCGAGGAGATGTCGAGCGAGACCTGGCACAAAACGATGAAGGTCAATCTCGACAGCGCTTTCTACACATTGCGTGCGGCGGCGAAGCCGATGGTCGAGCGCGCGCGCAGCGGCGAGCACGGCGGATCGCTGATGGCGATCTCTTCGGTTTCCGCCATCTCCGGCGCGCCGGGGAACCAACCCTACGCCACCACCAAGGCCGGCATGATCGGAATGATGAAGGGGCTGGCGGTCGAATACGGGCGCTACGGCATCCGCGCCAACACCATCCTGCCCGGCTGGACGATGACCGACCTCGCCGCGCCGGGTCTGACCTCTGAAGCGTTCGAGAAGTTCGTCCTCCCGCGCGTTCCGCTCAAGCGCTGGGGCACGCCGGAGGATTTCGCCGGCATCGCGGTCTACCTCGCGAGCAACGCCTCCGCCTGGCACACCGGACAGGAATTCACCATCTGCGGCGGCTACACCGTTTTCTGAGCTGGGCTTGGCAACGCCCGCCCCCACATTGCGCGAGGCCGTTGTCGTCTACGCGCGGATCGGTTGCCTGAGCTTCGGCGGACCGGCGGGCCAGATCGCCCTGATGCAGCGCGAGCTGGTCGAGGAGCGGTGCTGGGTGAGCGAGGACGACTATCTCGCCGCGCTCAATTTCTGCCACCTGCTACCGGGACCAGAGGCGCAGCAGCTGGCGACATGGATCGGCTGGCGACTGCACGGCACGATCGGCGGGATCGCGGCGGGAACGCTGTTTGTGATCCCTGGCGCAGTGGTGATGCTGGCACTGTCGCTGCTCTACGCCTTCGCCGCCGATCTCGCGTGGTTCGAGGCGCTGTTCCTCGGCATCAAGGCGGCAGTGTTCGCGATCGTGCTGCAGGCGTTGCTGCGGATCGCGGTCCGTGCGCTCGACACCGGCTTCAAGCGAACGCT
>JBGSPZ010000298.1:0-1547 GCA_041738375.1 Parerythrobacter sp.
GTCGCGCGGGCCGTAAGGATCGACCCGGATGCTGCAATCCCGGCCCGGCTCGACCGCAGCGTCCGCATCGAATTTCGGCGGGACGCATGCGTCGGACAACACCGCCGCCGTTGCGCCGTCGGGCTGCAGATAGACGCGGCACACCACCTCGCCTCGGCATATCTCGCCATATTCGATGGCAGTTCGCAAACCGTCGGGCAATTCGGTGCCCGATGGGTAGATCGCGAACCGGTCGGTCACCGCCGTGCGCCGGTCCTCGAAATCATTGTAGCGATACTCGCGTTGCTTTTGCGCCAGTGCTGCCTTCGCCAATCCGGCCACTTTCGCATCGGGGGCCTTGGCCAGCCGCGCCAGCGCGCTGCGCCCGGCATCGCCGAAGTCCCACCGCAGGGCGTCGAAGTCGAACCGGTCGGCGGCTACCTTTCCGGCCTGCAACCGCGCGATCTGATCGCGCGCCGAGATCGCGCCGAAATCGAACAGCGGCAGCGCAAGGACGAAGGCTAGCACGCAGGTGCCGACCGCCAGATGCATGTTCGCCCCGCGCACGCCCTGCATCCAGCCGGCCATCAAGCCGTTCGCTCGCCCACGGATCGGAGCGACCAGATAGGCCACGCCATAGGCCACCGCGACCGCCACCGCGATCAGGCCCCAGATGCGCTCGGGGCTGAGCCCGTATTGCCCGATACGCGTGCCGGTCGAGATCGCGGCCATCACCGCGAGCGGCAGTATACCGAGCGCGAGAAGCAAGCCCGCGACCCTGAGCACGCGGTTGCCGCTCGCCTCTTCATCCGAATCGCGGGCGACCGAATTGACCAGCACGAAACACGCCGCCGCGCAGGACAGAAGCAAGGGGGTCGGGCTCTGGGTCGCGTCCCACAGCACGTCGATCCCGCTCAGCAGCACTGCAAAGAGGAACACCGTCAGCGCGAGCGCAAACGGCACCGCGATCAGCGAGAACACCAGCAGCACCACCGATTGCAGTGTGCCGATCACCTTGAGCTGGTTGCGCAATGTGCCGAGCGCCGCGCCGAAGGCCACGCCGGAGAACAGCCAGCCGAACCACGATTCGTCCATCAGATCGCGCAGGAAGGTGATCTTGATCGCGGCGAACAGCTCGGACAGCAGCACGAGCAGCAGCCACGACAGCCCGAGGAAGGCGAAGGAACCCGCCGCACTGATCGCGTCGGTCCACACATGGTAGTGCGTGTCGCGGTAGGAGGTGCGCCAGCGAAGGCGGTGGAACCCGGCCTGGAACAGCGGCAGGGCCAGCCCGGTCGCGACGACACCAGCCGCCAGCCAGAACTCCGCACCGGCATAGCGGTCCCCCGCGCTTGCCACGCGCCAGGCAATGCCCGCCATCACCAGACCGGCAAGTCCGGCAAAGGCGAGCGGGGCTTTCCAGCGGTCCCGCTCCAGTGTCACCGCCAGCACGAGCGAGCCGAAGAAAGCGAAAGCCGCGAGCGCCGCGCGCCACGGCTCCTGATCGGCGGCGTCCCACTCCATCGCCGCATTGACCACCAGCGCGGCGATGCCGAGCAGCGCGGCGA
>JBGSPZ010000321.1:0-1817 GCA_041738375.1 Parerythrobacter sp.
TGACCGGCAAGGCCGGGGTGACCGGCAAGGCCGGGGTGGTGGTGCTCATGGCGCCGCTGGTGCAGGCGGGGCTGCTGCCCGGCTATGTCGGCGCGATCCTGACCGGCGACTCACTGTTCATGGCCGCCTTCGTGTGGATCCTGCTGCGGCGGGAAGATCCCCGCTGAGGCTACATCGGATAGAGCCTGCCGCTCCAACCATATTGCTCGTCGTCGCCGGTCGAAACGCGGATCAGGTTGAGGTCGATATCTTCGGGCGCATAGCCGGGGCCGTCCATCGTCCCCGCGACTGCAAGATAGACCGTCGCCGCCTGCTGATCGCTCGCCCACAGCGCGAAGGCGGAGTGGTTGCGGCCGGGGATCGAGCCGGACGCGGCCCAGTTGCCGTTGACGTAATAGGTCGTGCCCATGACGGTCATCGTCCCGCTGACCTGGCCGATCGCATCGTTGTTCTGGAAATCGATCGTCACATCGCGCGTGCCGTCGCTGTGTTCCTCGCTGCCCAATACCCAGTTCGACATCGTTGCCTCCTCGCTTGGTCCGGCCCCTATGGCGCTGCCGGTTACGGACTTAACGCGACCGAGGAGGACCGGATTGGAGAAATGCGGCGCGGTCCATGAGTTCTTCCCCTATGCCCTTGACTCGGGCGCATGCATTGCTTTGACTGGACACAAGTATTTCGGGGGGAATCGATGAACAAGCTTTTGGCCGCTGGACTAACTGCTCTGCTGCTGGTTGTGACTGGCTGCGATGGCCTTCCGTTTGGGTCAACGCAGACCGAGTGCGGGAGCGAGGACGCGCAGAAGCTGATCGACGATCTGCTCAAGGAAGAGCTCGAATTCAGCATCCAGAACCAGCTGGATGCTCAGAAGGAACTCGGTTCCTACGATGCGACCGAACTGGAGAACGCAGTCAAGCGTATCAAGATCGCGCTTAGCGACGTCCGGACCTCGCGCGACGATCCGGATAGTGACCGCTTTGCCTGCCGCGCAACGCTGTCGCTTGAGCTGCCCGACCAGGTCGAAAGCAAAGCCAACGAAGTGCGTTCAATGGCAGAGATGGGCACCGTGCGCGAACTCGCCAACCGCTACAAGATGAAGCGGAGCGGAGGGACATATTCGACCGACTTCGACTATTTCATTCAACCGACCGACGACGGCAAGAAGCTGTTCGCCGAAATGGATGACGATGCACCGGCGCTCGCCTTCCTCGGCGAAGTGCTTGCATCCTACCTGCTGGCCGACGAGATCCGCGAGGAGAAAATCGCCGAGGACATGGCGATGGCCGAAGAGGAGCGCGCGGTGCGCGAGGCAGAAATGGCCGAGAAGCAGATGGAAGCGGAGATGGACGCCGCGTTCAGGGCCGAAGGCGATGCGGCTCTGAATTCGGCCAAGGTCCAGCGTGATCTTGCTTCCGATCGGATCAATGCAGTTTGGATGGCGATGCCCGATGGCGCGCGGCGCGATCTCGACAAGCTCCATTCTGCGTGGGTCAAGGAGATGAAAGCGCGCTGTGCGAGCGAAGCGGCAGGGACTGATACCAGAGCTGCGATGCGTCAGTCGCGCGAGCTTCAGTGCCAGACCCGGCAGGTGCGGAGCTGCGCTTCAACGCTCGAACGGAACATTGGTAACAACTCATCGCAATGGAGCTACTGCCGGTTTTGATCTTCCCGCGCAAAGCCTGCGCTACTTCTTGACCCGCCAGTCGCGCGCGTAGGTCGATTCCTCGTGGTATTTGCGCTCGGCGGCGGCGGCCTGCTCGGCCAGCTCCGCTTCGGTCGAGGCGCGCGCGCGGCTCTCCTTGAGCAGCGTGTCGCGC
>JBGSPZ010000335.1:0-2717 GCA_041738375.1 Parerythrobacter sp.
GCGGCGCTGCGCGACGGCAAGGGGGTCGATGCGCGCGGGATCGAGATCGACCCCGAACTGGTCGAACGCTGCGTCGCGCGCGGCCTCAGCGTGGTTCAGGGGGATGCCGACCGCGATCTCACCTTCTATCCCGACGGAGCGTTCGACGTCGCGATCCTCAGCCAGACGCTGCAAACCGCCGCGCGGCCCGACCACATGATGCGCGAGCTGCTCCGCGTCGGCCGCCGCGCTTTCGTCAGCTTCCCCAACTTCGCCTATTGGCGGATGCGCTGGGCGCTGGTGAGCCGGGGCCAAATGCCGGTGACGCGGCATCTGCCGGTGAGCTGGTACGAAACCGAGAACATCCACCACGTGACGGTGAAGGACTTCGAACTGCTCAGCCGCGACCTCGGCGTGCGGATCGAGAACCGCTGGTTCTTCACCGATGAACGCGAGGTCGGCGCAAGCGGCGCGAACTGGCGGGCGGAATACGCGCTGTTCGAGGTGAGCGGGGGCTGACGCGCCGCAAGCGCGAAAGGCGACACTAAGGCGACACCAAAACCCGCCACGTCGCGCGGGGATTTTTCTGTGCCGTGGACGGCGTTTGACGAGCGAACCAACGATGCGAAAGAGCAAGGTGGGACGATAGCAGGTCTGGAGCGTGTAGGAAAATGTCTGCTATGGGGTGGAGCGCTGCCTAAGCCCACTCCCCTTGCGGGAGAGGGTCGGGAGAGGGGTCCGGAGCTATGCTCCGGCCTGCACCGCCGCAGCCCCCTCTCAACTCCGGCTAGCCAGCAAGCTGCCAAGCCTCCGTATCTCTCCTGCAAGGGGAGAGAGGGGGCAACTGCCATGGAGCCGGTACGCTAAGAGCCAATCTTGACTGTGATCGTGGCAAGGCGTCCGGTCAGCTTTTGGGACGCGGAGCCAGGTCTCAGTGCGGCTGGAATTGGGTGGTTGAGCGAGCTTTCAACCACGGAGAAAACAGATCAATCTGTCAGACGGATTCGTTCCTGTGGCTCGTTCTCTGCTTCTTTCGTTCTTGGCGCCGGAAGGTCCCGTCCCATTCGGAGCTTAAAGGCTGCTTGCGCCTGCTCCTTTGAAAATCGAACGGAAACTTCGCGCACTTTCGTCACCTCGAACCATGGTGCGAGTTCTGGAGTCTTTCCCGGGCTGATCTGCCCATCCAAAGAGAGGTAGATTGGACGAATGTCTCCTTCGTAAGGAGACCTTTTCCACGCTGCGAAAACCTCATCGGCCAGCGCCTCGCTCCCGGTAACGACGAAGGTGCAATCAGGGTTGTCGGTCGCAAATGTAGCGGTGCCAGTTGCTACCGCTAGTGCAACGCCAGAATAGGTCTCGTGTGTGGGGGCGGAGCATTCATCGCCGTCTATTTCTGAACTGCAACTGGTCAGCACTACGAGACAAGCGGATAGTAGAGCCTTCATGGGATGAAGATACACGCCTTTTGTGCATGTCCGCAACGAGGTCGTAATCAGCCACCCCACTCGTCGCCTCAACCCAACCACCCCGCATGCCACTTCACATGCTCGGCCATAAAGGTCGAGATGAAGTAGTAGGAGTGGTCATACCCCTCCTGCATGCGGATGCGCGCGTCGATGCCGGCGGCGTCGCAGGCGCCGGCGACGCGGTGGGTCTGGAGCTGTTCGTCGAGGAATTGGTCGGCGGTGCCCTGGTCGATCAGGATGTGGGGGTGGGCCGCGCCGTCCTCGACCAGCGCGACGGCGTCGTAGGTGCGCCATGCCTTCGGGTCGCTCCCGAGATAGCGGGCGAGTGCCTTTTCGCCCCATGGCACCTTGCTCGGCGCGACGATCGGGCTGAAGGCGCTGATCGAGCGGAAGCGATCGGGGTTTCGCAAGCCGATAGTCAGCGCGCCGTGGCCGCCCATACTGTGCCCGGTGATCGACTGGCACGCCATATCGACCGGGAAATGCGCCGCGAGCAGCTCGGGCAGTTCGCGCTCGAGATAGCTGCGCATGCGGTAGTGCTTGGCCCACGGTTCTTGCGTCGCATCGACATAGAAGCCCGCACCCTTGCCGAAGTCGTATTCGCCTTCCGCGTCGGGCACATCGTCTCCGCGCGGGCTGGTGTCGGGCGCGACGAAGACAATGCCGTGCTGCGCGCAGGCGGCGCGGTACTCGCCCTTTTCGGTCACATTGGCGTGGGTGCAGGTGAGGCCCGAGAGGTACCACAGCACCGGCAGCTTGGCGCCTGATTCGTGCGGCGGGACATAGATCGAGAAGGTCATGGCGGTGCCGGTTTCGGCTGAGGCGTGGGTGTAGATGCCCTGCTTTCCGCCATGGGCCATGTTTTCGCTGAGGGTTTCGAGGGTCATGGGCCGACACTAGCCATCCGTGCCACGCTTGTCGAAGGCCGATCCTCCCCGTTTTCGCCGCAGGTGCAAATGGGGAGGGGGACCACCCGAAGGGTGGTGGAGGGGTGACCGCTCCCGCCTCGACTCCCCCTCCGTCAGCGCTTCGCGCTGCCACCTCCCCATTTGCACTGCGTGAAAACGGGGAGGAACCTTACTCCGTCACCACCGGCACCTCCGCCACCTGTGGCTCGTGCCCCCACTGCCGCAGAAGCCGCAGGATATCCGGACCCGCCAGCCTGACCGTCGCGGTGTTGCGCAGCGGGTGGACGTTGACCTGCGCTGCTGCCGCCAGCCCCGCCTCCAGCACCACCGTCACGCTGCCGGGCGCGGCATTGATCATCGCCAG
>JBGSPZ010000408.1:0-9456 GCA_041738375.1 Parerythrobacter sp.
ACTTCCAGACCGCGTCCGACCTTGCCCACCTGCTGCGGCGCGAGCGCGAGCAGGTGCGCCGACTCAGCCGCGCGGCGACGGAAGTGCTGGCGATTATCGCCTATCACGAACCCGTCAGCCGCGCGGAAATCGAATCGATCCGCGGCGTGCAGACATCGGCGGGAACGCTCGATGTGCTGATGGAAGCGGGCTGGGTGCGGGTCGCTGGTAGGCGCGAGGTGCCTGGCCGCCCGGTGATCTATGCCACGACGCCGGACTTCCTCCAGCACTTCGGCCTCGCTTCGCGCAAGGACCTTCCCGGCCTCGACGAACTGCGCGCCTCCGGCCTGCTCGATCCGGTCGACGATGCGTTCGACGCGATGATGATCGAGGATTCCGCTGCCGATGAATCCGCCTTGCCACCGCATGACGTTAGCGAAGACGACGAATTGCGACACGGCACTTAGAAGCGCCGCTGGCGCTCGCCCCCGATAGTCCCTATATTGCTTCCGACTTATTCGAAAGGTGCACCATGTCGCTCGGCCCCTGGCAGATCATTATAATCGCCCTCGTCATTCTCGTCCTGTTCGGGCGCGGACGCATTTCCGAGATGATGGGTGATTTCGGTAAGGGAATCAAAAGCTTCAAAGAGGGCGTGGCGGATACGGACAGCAAGTCTGTCACCCCGTCACCGCGGATCGAGGGGCCGGCGGAGAATGGCACTGTCGATCCCGTGAAGCAGCCCGACAGCTCTGACACTCCGCGCTAACTTCGGCGGGAATCGCCGCTTATGTTCGAAATCGGCGCAAGCGAACTGCTGGTAATCGTGGTTGTCGCGATCCTCGTCATCGGGCCGAAGGATATGCCTGCCGCCTTGCGCGCAGCCGGCCGCTGGGTCGGCAAGATTCGGCGCACATCCGCGCATTTTCGGGCTGGCTTCGATGCCATGGTGCGCGAGGCCGAGCTGGAAGAGATGGAGCGAAAGTGGAAGGAGCAGAACGCGCAAATCATGGCGCAGACGCCAGAGGGCGAGATGGCTCCGCTGCCGGAATCCAAGTCTGCCTCTGCCGAAGCAGCCAGCGGCACGGCGGAAACTGCGGCCAATCCCGCGTCGAACAAGCCTGCCGTGGGTGACGAATAGGCATGGCTCTCAAGATGTCCGATATCGATGAGACCCAGGCTCCCCTGATCGACCATCTGATCGAGCTGCGCGGCAGGCTGTTGCGCTGCGTTATTGCTTTGGGCCTCGCCTTCGCGGTCAGCCTCTACTTTGCCGATGATATCCTCGGATTCTTGCTCCAGCCACTCAAGGCGGCATTTCCCGAAGGCAAGGCGCAATTGATCTTCACCAAGCTCTACGAAGTGTTCTTCGTCGAGCTGAAGGTCGCGCTTTTTGCTGGCTTCTTCATCAGCTTCCCGATCATTGCGAACCAGCTTTGGGCGTTCATTGCGCCTGGCCTCTATGCCAAGGAAAAGAAAGCCTTCCTGCCGTTTTTGGTGGCGACCCCGATCCTCTTCACCCTCGGTGCTGCCTTGGCCTACTACGTCGTGATGCCGACCGCGTTCGAGTGGTTCCTGGGCTTTCAGGGCGAAGCGGGAGGAGTGGCGATCGAAGCGCTCCCGGCAGCAAACGATTATTTAGGGTTGGTGATGCAGTTCATCCTGGCATTCGGAATCAGTTTCCTGATGCCGGTTCTGCTGATCCTGCTCAATCAGGCGGGAATCGTCTCGCGCAAGCAAATGGCGGGTGCGCGGCGTTATGTCATCGTCGGGATCGTGATTCTGGCTGCCATCATCACGCCGCCCGACCCCGGGTCGCAGATCCTGTTGGCGATACCACTGCTGCTGCTGTTCGAAGGGTCCCTGCTGTTCATGCGAATCACGGAACGGCGGCGGATCACGGACGATGCCGTAGCGGCTGACAGCACGGACGGGGATCGTTCGATCGAACCGTAACAGAAAGCGGGTTTCGCAGTGGCCACAGGCCCGCGACCCGACGCAAAAATCGCCGCACAAACAAAAACGGGGCCCGGAGGCCCCGTTCGAAATTCGATCTCCGTCAGCCGTTACGGGCTGGTCGGGGTGTCGTCTTCATTGCCAGCGGCAATGACGATGCCGGCGATGATCGCTGCGGCTGCGAGAAGCGCAAGGATGATCCCTGCGCCGCTGCCGTCTCCGCTACCGCCGAGCCGGTTTTCCTTGGCGGCCGGCGCCGAGGCGCGGTCGGCATTCCCGCTTTGTGCGAGAGCCGGCGATGCCGCCAGCGAGACTGCCGCGGTTGCGGCAAGTAGGTTACGGAACTTCATCGACTTGGTCTCCTCAGAGCTCTTATTAGTTCAAAACACTCAATTCCGATACGGCAACGGGCTGCTGGTGGCAAGCCCCTAGATGGTAACAGAATGTCCGATATGTTACCGAATTGTAACACTTATCGCAGTTAATCTATGCCCGAACGGAAAACCGTCCGCCTTCCAAACCCACTGATTCCAGTATGGTTCCCACTTAGTTGCTCCATTGCGAGGCGAAGGTTACAATTCGATTAACGGTTCGCAAACGCAGCATTTTTTCGGCAGGGCGAACGTTCTCCACGACGAGTCGTTGATGCGCTAGCGGCCTTCGTTGGAATAGACCAACTGGCCCCCGACCCACGTCTGCCGCACCTGGGTTTCGCGCAACTCGCTGGGCGGGGCGAGCATGATGTCCCGGTCGACAATCAGGAAATCGGCGCGCTCGCCGGGCACCAGTCGCCCGAATCGTCCCTCGGCGAATGCGGCGTAGGCTCCATTGGCGCTGAATGCGGCAAGCGCCTCCTCTCGGGGCACATGCTCCTCGGGCCTCCACCCACCGAATGGCTGGCCATCGGGGCCGGTGCGCGAGAAGGCCGCCGCAAGGCCGTGGAAGGGATTCGCCGATTCGACCGGCGCATCCGAACCGAACGCCAGCCGCGAACCCGTCTGCCTGATCGATTGCCAGGCATATGCGCCTTTCAGTCGCGCCTCGTCGAGGCGCTGTTCGGCCATCAGTCGATCTGAAGTCTGGTGGACGGGCTGCATCGAGGCGACGATGCCATGCTCCCCGAACTTCGTGATGTCGGCCGGATCGACGATTTGCGCGTGTTCGATCCGCCAGCGCCGGTCCCCTGTGTAACTCTCGCTGAGCTCGCCGACGGCTTGCAGGATTTCTGCATTGGCGGCGTCGCCGATGGCGTGCACGGCGATCTGGAAATTGTCCAGCGCGGCGCGGCTCATCAGGTTGCGCAATCGCGTCGCGGTCTGCAACGGCAGGCCGGTATTGCCCGGATCGTCGGCATAGTCGCGTTTGAGCCATGCCCCGCGCGATCCCAGCGCGCCGTCGAGATAGAGCTTCACCCCATTGAGGCGCAGGCGATCGTCGTAAAGCCACGGGGAAGGACCCGGGCCGCCGATCAGTTCCATCGCCTCGGTGCCTGCCGCGTAGGAAATGATCCGCATCTGTAACGAGCCGTTGTCCCCCGCCCGCCGGAAGGCCTGCCAGTCCTCGATCGTGGTCCCCATGTCGGCGGCCGCGGTGATACCCATGCCCAGCAGGATCTGCTGCGCCTTGAGCAAGGCGATATCGCGGTCGGTCGGGGTCGGCTCTGGCACGACCGCCTGGACCAGCGAACTGGCTGCATCGACGAAGATGCCCGAGGGTTGCCTGGATCCGGCGAGCCGTTCGATCCGCCCGCCATCGGGCGCGGGGGTTTCGGCGGTAATCTTCGCCTGCTGCATCGCCCGGCTGTTCGCCCAGCCTGCATGCCCGTCGACGCGCTCGAGCCAGACCGGGCGGTCGCTGACAACGGCATCGAGCTCGGCGGCGGTGGGGAAGCGGCCGAGCCCCCATTTCTCCTGGTTCCAGCCCCGCCCGAGGATCCACGGGCGCCCGGGATTGTCCGCTGCATATTGCGCAATCTTCGCTTGCGCCTCTTCCAGCGAAGCGGTCTCGCTGAGGTCGAGCGTAAGGGCAGACAGCCCCAGACCCATCACGTGGAGATGCGAATCGATCATCCCGGGAATGACGTACTGTCCTTCACCGTCGATCCGATATTCGGTGCCGGCAGGCCGCTTGTCGCCGCGGTCGAGAATCTGCCGGATGCGCCCGTCGTCGTCGATCCAGATTCCGGTGAAGCGGTCGATCTTGCCGTTCTCGTCGATTCGGATGCCTTCGATATTGTCGACCAGCGTGTCGGCAATGGCGGGCGCGGCGGCAAGCGCGATGGCGGAAGCTGCCAAAGCAGCCAGCGGGCGTATCATTCGGGCAATCCTATCGGAGCAATTATTCTTCCGGCGGAGTAAGGCAGTTTGCACAGGAAGCAAATGCTTGACCTCGGGCAAGGCAAGATTCGGTTCCCCAATCCGGCCTTTTCCCTTAGGGCGCGCGGCCATGACCGAGCATGTTTCCGCCAGCCTGACCATCGATGACGTGCGCGCTGCTGCAGCGCGCATTGCCGGATCGGTCGTTCACACGCCCACGCTGCACAGCATCACCCTGTCGGAAATCACCGGTGCGGAAATCTGGCTCAAGTTCGAGAACCAGCAGTTCACCGCCGCCTACAAGGAGCGCGGTGCGCTCAACGCCTTGCTGCTGCTGACCGACGAGCAGCGCAGCCGGGGAGTCATTGCGGCCTCGGCCGGCAACCACTCGCAAGGTTTGAGCTATCACGGGCGGCGGCTCGGCGTACCGGTTACCATCGTGATGCCGCGCACGACACCGACCGTGAAAGTGATGCAGACCGAGGCGGTCGGCGGCAAGGTCGTGCTCGAAGGCGAGACCTTCGACGAGGCTTCTGCCCATGCGCGGTTGCTGGAGAAGGAACTCGGGCTGACCTTCGTTCATCCGTTCGACGATCCCGACGTTGCTGCAGGGCAGGGGACCGTTGCTCTCGAACTCTTCGCCGACGCGCCCGGACTGGATTGCATCGTGGTGCCGATCGGCGGTGGGGGCCTCATCTCAGGGATGGGAACTGTCGCGAAGGCGCAGCAACCGCCGATCGAGGTGATCGGGGTCGAAGCGCGGCTCTACCCATCCTCATGGAACGCCTACAAGGGCGAGAACCTGCCCTGCGGGGGCGACACGCTCGCCGAGGGCATCGCGGTCAAGGAACCGGGCAAGTTTACCCAGCAGATCATCGAGCAGGTGGTCGACGATATCGTGCTGGTCGACGAACCCAGCCTCGAGGAGGCCGTGAGCCTGCTGCTCCAGATCGAGAAGACAGTGGTCGAAGGGGCCGGGGCTGCGGGCCTTGCCGCGCTGCTCGCTTACCCGGAGCGGTTCAAGGGCAAGAAGGTCGGGCTGGTGCTGTGCGGCGGCAATATCGACACCCGCTTGCTGGCCAATGTCCTGCTGCGCGATCTTGCCCGGTCGGGCCGACTGGCACGGCTGCGGATCACCCTGCAGGACCGGCCCGGCGCGCTTTACAAGGTGATGAAGCTGTTCGACGAACACAACGTCAACATCATCGAAATCTATCACCAGCGCATCTTCACCAGCCTGCCGGCAAAGGGGCTGATCACCGACATCGAATGCGAAGCCCGCGACCGCGAGCAGCTCGATGCGCTGATCGCGTCGCTGCGCGGCGCGGGATATTCGGTCAGCATGGTCGAACTCAACTGACCGGCTGTGAGCACTCGGTTCGCCGGGGTGCTGTGCAAAGTAATCGCCTGTAAACCATGATTGATGGTTAAGGGACTTTTACCGCAGGCCATCCACGGGCATAACGCGGCTTTCCGTCGTCCGACGATTCTTGTCAGCAGAGGACCAGGCAACGCTCGTGTCGGCACCCGTCCGTTTTCCCCGGTTCTTCGTGACCACTCCCGCACCCTGCCCCTACCTTCCGGGCCGGACCGAGCGGAAAGTGTTCACCGAGCTCAAGGGCCCGCACGCCGACCAGCTCAATGAAGCGCTCGGCCGCATCGGCTTCCGCCGCAGCCAGACGGTCGCCTATCGCCCGAGCTGCGCCGATTGCCAGGCGTGCGTTTCGGTCCGGGTGGTAGCGGAGGAATTCCAGGCGAGCTCCACCCAGCGCCGCAACCTGCGCCGCAACTGCGATCTCGTTACCACCGAATGCCGCCCTTGGGCGACTGAGGAACAGTTTGAGCTGTTGCAGCGTTATCTCGGCTCGCGCCACCCCGACGGGGGTATGGCCTCGATGGAAGAGATGGACTATGCCGACATGGTGGAGCACACGCCGGTCACGAGTTATGTGACCGAATATCGTGAGCCTTCCGACGGGTCGCAACAGGGGCGCCTGGTGGGTGCGTGCCTGACCGATCGGCAGGGTGACGGGTTGTCGATGATCTATAGCTTCTACGACCCGGAGCATGAAGTAAGGTCAGGACTTGGGAATTACATCATTCTCGATCACATTCGGCGCGCGGCTGAGCAGGGCCTGCCATACGTGTATCTCGGATACTGGGTCGAAGGGTCCGACCGGATGCAGTACAAGATCCGCTATCGCCCGATCGAACGGCTCACCCGGGCAGGGTGGGAGCGCATGCCCGGCGACGAGCAGGCGGCGCTCGTGCGCAAGGTTTTCGCTGGCGGAAATGCCGAGCACGCCGAAGCCAGCAGCGGCAAGAGCCACAGCTTCGCGCAGTAGTTCGCAACGCACACCTCTGCGCAACCTATTCCTGACGGCCTGTTTCACCGCATTGGCGGCCCCGCTTGCCGCGCAAGCGCAGTCGGCCGACCCGACGCTCGAGGAGCTGATCCCCGACAGCGCGGTCGAAAACCCGGAAGCCTGGGCGGCGCAGATCGACCCTTCGCAACCTACCACCGACGAGGTGGACGATCCTGAAGACGACCTGACCGAACTCGACCCGGATGCGCCGATGGACGAGCTGGCGGACATCGGCATCGATTGGCCGGATGAGATCGAACTGCCACCGTTCGAACCTCCGGCTGCCGACCCTGACGCGCAGATGGCACTCGAAACGGTGCCTCTGCTGCCGCCGCTGCCCGATTCCGAACTGATCGAGGTGAACAGCCAGCTGGTCCTTGCGCTGCCGCAGGATCCCGGTCTCTTTCCGGAGCGGGACGCGTTCGTGGAGCGCTTCGACGGGCTTTCGACGATCGAGGCGCTGGAGAACGGCGACTCCAGTGCAGCCCAGCTTGCCGCCCGCGCCCGCGCGGACGAGGAACTGCTGATCGAACTTTTACGGGTATACGGCTATTACGATTCGCAGGTCATTCGCTCGGTCGGCGGCATGGAGGCGGAAGAGCCGGATGCCGATGGCGGCCCGGTTGTCCGGTTCGACGTGGTTCCAGGCGTCCGCTACCGGTTCGGCCAGATCGACCTCGGCGAATTGTCGACCGCCCCGGACGCACCGGCCTTGCGCGAGACCTTTGCCATCAAGACCGGCGATCCGCTGTCGAGCGACCGGATCGTGGAGCAGCAGTTCGCGCTCGACCAGAAGCTGGGCGAAACGGGCTATCCCTTTGCCGAGATCGACGCGCCCGAGTTGCTGATCGACCATCGCGAAACGCGCGGCGACCTGACCATGGCAGTCCGGCCCAAGGGCAAATACGTGATCGCCGGGGTCAATTCCAACCTGCCCGATTTTCTTTCGAGCGAACACCTCGCAACGATCGCGCGCTTCGATGCGGGCGAGGTCTACCAGCGCAGTCTCGAACTCGACCTGCGCCGGGCCATCACTTCCACCGGGCTCGTTTCGTCGGTGACGGTCACCCCGCGCGAAGTGGTCCCGCCAACATCGGACGCTCCGGGCGAAGTCTTGCTCGATGTCGCTATGACCAAGGCCAAGCTGCGCACCATCGCCGGGGCGATCGGCTATGGCAGCGAAGAAGGCTTCCGGGTCGAGGCGAGCTGGGAACATCGCAACCTGTTCCCGCCCGAAGGCGCACTCAAGGTGCGCGGCATCTTGGGGACGCGTGAGCAGCTGGCGGGCGTCAGCTTCAAGCGCAACAACTTCGGCGGCCGCGACAAGGTGCTGACCATCGATGCCTATGCCTCGGCGGTCGACACCGAAGCCTATGATGCGCGGACTGTTGCCTTGCGCGGAAGCTACGAGCGGCTTTCGAACCTGCTGTTCCAGAAGCCCTTCAGCTGGGCCCTGGGTGCGGAAATCCTCGCGACCGACGAGCGGAACCGGGTAGTCGGCGGGATTCCCCGACCGCGGCAGACCTATTTCGTCGGTTCGGTCTTCGGACGGGCGATGATCGACACCACCGATTCGCTGCTCGATCCGCAGCGTGGTTTCCGCCTGACGGGGTTTGTCGCGCCCGAGGTTTCGCGCAGCGCAGGCAGCAGCGACTACTACGTCCGCCTGCAAGCCGATGCGAGCACCTACCAGCTGGTAGGGGATGATATCGTGCTGGCGGGCAGGTTCCGCGCCGCGACGATTCAAGGTGCGGTGGTCGATCGGATCGCGCCCTCACGCAGGCTCTATGCGGGCGGCGGCGGGTCGATCCGCGGATACGGCTATCAGGCGGTCGGCCCGCGCAACGATCTGGGTGAGCCGACCGGCGGCGGCTCGCTGGTCGAAGCCTCGATCGAAGCGCGCATCGGGACGGGTTTCTTCGATGGCGCGCTGTCGGTGGTGCCGTTTCTCGACGCGGGATCGGTCTCGCTCGGATCGACCCCCGATTTCCGCTTCATCAGCTACGGTGCCGGGGTCGGCGTGCGCTACGAGACCGGCTTCGGCCCGATCCGGGTCGATGTCGGCGTCCCGCTGAATCGCAATCCGATGTTCGACAGTCCGGTGGCGGTCTATGTCTCGCTTGGCCAGGCATTCTGACCGATGGCCGATGACGAGCTGACCGCTTCGAAAAGCGAATTGCCGCCGGCGCGAAGGAAGCGTGGCGGCTGGCTGCGCTGGGCAGGCGGGATATTGCTGGGCTTCATCCTGCTGATTGCCGCCGGGCTGGTGTTCCTCAACACCCCGATCGGCAAGCGCTTCATTGCCGACCAGATCGCGGCAGCAGCTCCTGCTTCGGGCCTGCGCATCACAGTCGGGCGGATCGAAGGCGACGTGTTCCGAAGTGCCGTGCTGCACGATGTTGTGCTGTCCGACCCGAAAGGCGAGTTTCTCACTATCCCCCGTGCCGAAGTTGACTGGCGACCGCTTAGCTGGCTGTGGTCGGGGCTCGATGTGCGCAAGCTGGTAGCGGAACGCGGACGCTTGTCGCGCCTGCCTGAACTCCTGCCCGGCGATCCGGACGCGCCGACACTGCCCGGCTTCGACATCAGGATCGATCGTTTCGAACTCGACGATTTCACTATTGCCAAAGGGGTGGTGAACGACAGCGCTCATCCGCTCGACCTCACGGCAAGTGCGAATATCCGCCAAGGGCTGGTCACGCTGCGCGGGGAAGGACGGTTCGGGGACCGGGACAGTTTCAGGCTTGCGCTCGAAGCCGAACCCGACGGTGACAGGTTCGACGCCGATCTCGACTACCGCGCGCCCAAGGGGGGCGTGCTGGCCGGGCTGATCGGCGCGG
>JBGSPZ010000414.1:0-3987 GCA_041738375.1 Parerythrobacter sp.
GCGCCTCGGTGGTGCTCGCGCCGAGGTGCGGGGTCGAGACGAAGCCCGGGGTGCCGAACAGCGGGCTGTCCTTCGCCGGTTCGGTCTCGAACACGTCGAGCGCCGCGCCCGCGACATGGCCGCTGTCGAGCGCGTCCTTCAATGCCGCCTCGTCGATCAGCCCGCCGCGCGCGCAATTGACGATCCGCACGCCCTTCTTGGTCTTGGCGAGGTTTTCGCGGCTGAGGATATTGCGCGTCTGGTCGGTTAGCGGGGTGTGCAGCGTGATGAAGTCCGCCTTCGCCAGCAGCGTATCGAGATCGGCCTTCTCCACGCCCACTTCGATCGCGCGCTCCTCGGTCAGGAAGGGATCGTAGGCAACGACCTTCATCTTGAGGCCGAGCGCGCGACTGGCGACGATCGAGCCGATATTGCCCGCGCCGATCAGGCCGAGGGTCTTGCCGGTCAGCTCGACCCCCATGAAGTCGTTCTTCGGCCATTCGCCCGCCTGCGTGCGCCGGTCGGCCTCGGGGATCTGCCGCGCGACGGCGAAGATCAGCGCGATCGCGTGCTCGGCGGTGGTGATCGAGTTGCCGAACGGGGTGTTCATCACCACCACGCCCTTGCCGCTGGCGTAGGGAATATCGACATTGTCGACCCCGATCCCCGCGCGGCCGACGACCTTCAGCCTGGTCGCCGCGTCGAGGATCGCGGGGGTCACCTTGGTGGCCGAGCGGATCGCGAGGCCATCGTATTCGCCGATTACGGCAACGAGTTCCTCGGGCGTCATGCCCGGTTTCACATCGACCTCGCAGCCGCGCTCTTCGAAGATCTTCGCGGCGTTGGGGTCCATCTTGTCGGAAATGAGGACTTTGGGTTTGGTCATTTCAACTCTCCGTCATCCCGGCGAAAGCCGGGATCGCTGTCGGGTAGGTCGCGCCTTGCGGCACGCGGTCCCAGCTTTCGCTGGGACGACGAACTAGGGTTTAAGGCTCGCGTAAGCCCAGTCGAGCCATGGCCCCAGCGCTTCGATGTCGGCAGTATCGACCGTCGCGCCGCACCAGATGCGCAGGCCTGCGGGTGCATCGCGATAACCCGCGATGTCGTAGGCCGCGCCTTCGGCTTCGAGCAGGCCGGCGAACTTCTTGATGAAGTCCGTATCGGCACCCTCGACCGTCAAGCACACGCTGGTGTTGGACCGAATTGCAGGGTCGGCGGCCAGGTGCCCGAGCCAGTCGCGCGCTTGGACGAGTCCATCGAGCGCCGCCGCATTGGCATCGGCCCGCGCCTTCATCGCCGACAGGCCGCCGAGCGACTTCCCCCAGTCGAGCGCGAAGATCGCATCCTCCACCGCCAGCATCGACGGGGTGTTGATCGTCTCGCCGGTGAAGATGCCTTCGATAAGCTTGCCGCCTTTCGTCATGCGGAAGATCTTGGGCAACGGCCATGCAGGCGTGTAGCTTTCCAGCCGCTCGACCGCGCGCGGACCGAGGATCAGCACGCCATGCGCGCCCTCCCCGCCGAGCACTTTCTGCCAGCTGAAGGTGAGCACATCGACCTTATCCCAGTCGATATCCTGCGCGAACACCGCGCTGGTCGCATCGGCGATGGCGAGGCCTCCGCGGTCGGCCGCGATCCAGTCCGCATTCGGCACGCGCACGCCCGAAGTCGTGCCGTTCCAGGTGAAAATGACGTCGTTCGACCAGTCGACCTGCGCAAGATCGGGCAACTGGCCGTAATCGGCGCGCAGCACGGTCGGGTCGATCCTGAGCTGCTTGACCGCGTCGGTCACCCAGCCTTCGCCGAAGCTTTCCCACGCCAATGTGGTGACCGGCCTCACGCCGAGCATCGACCACATTGCCATCTCGACCGCGCCGGTGTCCGACGCCGGGACGATGCCGATGCGGTGCGTATCCGGCACCTCGAGCACTTCACGCATGAGGTCGATGCAATATTGCAGCCGCGCCTTGCCCAGCTTCGAGCGATGCGAACGCCCAAGCACTTCGGTGGCCAGTTTTTCGGCGGACCAGCCCGGCGGCTTGGCGCAGGGACCGGACGAAAAGAAAGGGCGCTCTGGCTTGAGCGCCGGCTTGTCAGTCATGTATTCTCTCCTTGCAGAGAGCACGCGCGGCGTTGGGACCGCGTGGCCCGCTGGCGGCAATAATGTTGCAATGAGCCAAGTCAAGCGCGCAATCGTTCCCGTCGGTGAAAAGCCCCTGCGGCAAGATCGATGCCGCACTCGCCAAGCCCGGATTCGCGCTCTATGGGCGCAGGCGATGGAGATTTCCGACCTTCGCATTGCGCTGAACAGCGGCAACTACAACTATGTCCGCGACGGGGCCAACCAGGCGCTGAACCGGCTGGTCGGATACCTGCTGCGCAAGGGCGCGGCGGTGCGGGTCTATGCCCCGACCACCGCCACGCCTGCGTTCGATCCGACCGGCGATCTGGTGAAAGTGCCGAGCATGCCGATCCCGGGGCGGAGCGAATACCAGTTCCCGCTCGGCCTCTCGAAGGCCAACCGCGAAGATCTCGCGCAATTTGCGCCCAACATGATCCACACCTCCTCGCCCGACATGACCGGCCACGCCCTGGTCACCTGGGGGCGGGAGCGGAATCTGCCGATCCTCGCCTCTGTGCACACGCGGTTCGAGACCTATCCGCGCTACTACGGGCTCGGCTTTACCGAACCTCTGCTCGAAGCGATCATGCGCCGCTATTACCGCCGCTGCGATGCGCTGGTCGCGCCTTCGCAGAGCATGATCGACACGCTGCGCGAGCAGGAGATGCACCGCGATATCTCGATCTGGTCGCGCGGGGTGGATCGCAGCGTGTTCTCTTCGGATCGGCGGGACTCCGAGTGGCGCCAGGCCAACGGCCTCGCTGACAGCGATGTGGCAATCGTCTTCCTCGGGCGGCTGGTGATGGAGAAGGGTCGCGACATCTTTGCCGAGACCATCGTCCAGCTGCGCAAGCGGCAGGTGCCGCACAAGGTGCTGGTGATCGGCGACGGCCCGGCGCGCGGATGGTTCGAAAAGGCGCTGCCCGGCGGGATTTTCGTCGGTTTCCAGACCGGCGCAGACCTCGGCCGCGCGCTGGCGAGCGGGGATGTGTTCTTCAACCCCTCGATCACCGAGACTTTCGGCAACGTCACTCTGGAGGCGATGGCCTGCGGCCTGCCGGTGGTCGCAGCCGGGGCGACCGGCGCGTCGAGCCTGGTGCAGGACGGGGTGACCGGCCGGCTCGTACCGCCCGGCTCGGCACAGGCCTTCGCCGAAGCGATCGCGCCCTACTGCACCGACCACACGCTGCGTCACACGCACGGCGCGGCTGGCGAGGCGCGGAGCAGGGACTACGACTGGGATGCGATCAACCAAGCGGTGGCGGATACCTATCTCCGCCTGATTGCCGCGCGAAAAGCCTAGCGGAGCACGCCTTCGCGGCGCATCTTCAGCGCATACCACAAGCTGAACAGCGTCGAGATCCAGATCACCGCATCGAGCGCCGGATTCGCCATATCCTCCGGCAACTCGGTTGCGAACTGCTGGAAATAGTTCGTGCCGATCAATCCGACGACCGAGACAGCGAAGGAGATCACCGCCAGGCGCGAGCGAAACAGCAGCAGCAGCGAGCCGAAGAACGCGCCCCACACGCCCAGCGCCCAGACCGCTGTGGCCCAGGCCGGGAACGTCTCGAAATAGGCGATCTGGCTGTCAGTCATCCCCAGCGACTTCAGCTGGCCAAGTTCGGTCATCATGTAGCTCATGATCCCGATCGAGTTCCACAGCAGTGTCAGGATACCGACCGCCCACAGATGCCACGGTGTCTTTCCGGTTGCAGCGTTCATCTTCCCCTCCCCATACTAGGCGCGACCCTTGAACCCGCCGATTTTGCGCCCGTGCATGCAAATTGGCAATCCCGGTTCCGTGCAACTAGATAGGGGTTCATGGCCGACCTCTTTGCCCCGTCCACGCCCGAAGGCGAACCTCGCGACGAGCCACGCGCCGA
>JBGSPZ010000418.1:0-3726 GCA_041738375.1 Parerythrobacter sp.
CCGCCGCGCTGGCCGACCGCAGCGTCGAGCGCAATTCCGCCGCGAGGGCCTGGCCTTCCTGGTTGATCATCTTATCGGTCGAATTGGTCACCTTTTCGAACGCATCGAGCGCCTGGCTCGCTTCGGACAGCGTGCCCTGCAACTCGCCCAGCGTCGCACGCAACTGCGGCCCGGTGGCAGCGAGTTCCTCGGTCATCTGGTTGGTGTTGCGCAGGATGCCGCTGATCTCGCCCTGGTTTTCGTCCGACAGCAATTGGGTCATTCGCTCGGTCAGCGTCGCCAGCCGTTGGAGCAGCAGCGGAGCATCGGACAGCAACGCGTTGAGCCCGCCGTCCTTGGGCGGGATTACCGGCTTGCCTTCCGGGCAGGCGGTGGTTTCGCAGGTGATGGCTGGCGCCCCGTTGCGCGCGCCGTCAAGCAGGATGGTCGAGACCCCGGTGAACGAGCCCTGGATCGTGGCCGTGGTCCCGACGAGGATCGGCACCTCATCCTTCACCGCGATACGCACGCGGACGAATTCGGGGTCTTTCTCGTACAGCGTGATTTCCTCCACCTGCCCCACGGGCACCCCGGCGAACGAAACCTGCGAACCCTTGGCGAGACCGGAAACCGACTGCTGGAACAGGATGTCGTATTCCTTCTGCGTCCCGCGGCCAAGCTGGGCCAGCCAGACGATCGCGACCGCGAGCCCGGCAATCAAGGCCAGCGTGACGATCCCGACCCACAAATGATTGGCGCGTGTTTCCATTGGTTTGCCTCTATGCCCTGCGGTGGCCGGGATTGTCCATCTTAACCCTTGCTATCAGCACGGGCCTGCGCCCCTTGCGCCGCCCTGCCGCGCGGGCCGTTGAAGTATTCCTCGATCCACGGATGCCCGGTCTCGAGCAGTTCGGGGATCGTGCCGACCGCGATCACCTGCTTGTCGGCCAGCACCGCCACCCGGTCGCAGATGGCGTACAGCGTGTCGAGATCGTGGGTGATCAGGAACACAGTCAAGCCCAGCGTGTCCTGCAACTCCTTGGTCAACCGGTCGAACTTGTCCGCCCCGATCGGGTCGAGCCCGGCGGTCGGTTCATCGAGAAACAGCAGTTCCGGATCGAGCGCGAGCGCGCGGGCAAGACCGGCACGCTTCCGCATCCCGCCTGACAATTCGGACGGAAACTTGTTCGCCGCCTCTTCCGGCAGGCCGGACAGCATGACCTTGTAACGCGCAATCTCGCGCCTGAGGGCGGGCGAGATTTCGGGATAGAACTGGCGCAGCGGGACCTCGACATTCTCGCCCACCGTCAGCGTCGAGAACAGCGCGCCGCCCTGGAACAGCACGCCCCAGCGGTTGCGCACGCCGATATTCTCGTCCGGCTCGGCCTCGGTGATCGAGCGCCCGAACACCTCGATATTGCCCGCAGTCGGTCGCTGCAGCCCGATGATCGAGCGCATCAGCACCGACTTGCCGGTGCCCGACCCGCCGACCACGCCGAGAATCTCGCGCCGCCGGACGGTCAGGTCGAGGTTGTCGTGCACCACCTGCTTGCCGAACCGGTTCTGCAGCCCTTCGACCACGACCGGATAGTCGCCGCGGAACCGCTCGTGCTGACCGAGTGCAGGCCGCTCGCTGTCCATCAGCCCCACCCGATTTCGGTGAAGAACACCGCGAAGAACGCATCGATCACGATCACCGCGAAGATCGCCGAGACCACCGCCATGGTCGTGCGCCGCCCGACCTCTTCCGAATTCCCGCTTACCTGCATCCCGTGATAGCAGCCGGCCAGCGCGACGATCAGCCCGAACACCGGCGCCTTGATCAGGCCGACCCACATGTCGTGCGGCGGCACCACTTCCTGTATCCGCGCGAGGAAAGTCCAGAACGGAATGCCGAGCATGAGATCGCCGACCACTGCCCCGCCGACGATCGCAACAACCGAGGAATAGAACCCGAGCAGCACCATCATGAAGGTGCAAGCGAGGATGCGGGGGATGACCAGTGCCTCGATCGGGTTGATCCCGATGGTGCGCATAGCGTCGATCTCTTCGGTCAGCTTCATCGTGCCGATCTGCGCGGCAAACGCGCTGCCCGAACGGCCCGCGACCATGATCGCGGTCATCAGCACGCCCAGTTCGCGCAAGGTGATGCGCCCGACGAGGTTGACCGTCAGCGTTTCCGCACCGAATTGCTGCAACTGCACCGCGCCCTGCTGCGCGATCACGATCCCGATCAGAAAGCTCATCAGCCCGATGATCATCAGCGCGTTGACCCCGACCAGCTCAAGCTGGTGGATCAGCGCCTTCGCCCGGAACCTACCGGGATGGCGGATCAGCGCGCCCGCTGCCACGACGATCTGGCCGAGGAACCCGATGACGCTGAATATGCCGCGCCGTGCATTGTAGACCTTGGCCCCGACCTCGACCGGAACGCGCAGGCGCAGCGGCAGTCGCGGTGCCGCCATCGGTGCATCGCTGTTCGCGCCCTCGATCGCCTTGAGCAGACGCGACGCGCGCTCGTTGGCCCCGGTTATTTCGGCACCGAGCCGGGAGGCCAGCCGACAGGCGATCCACGCCCCGGCAGTGTCGATCTCGCTCACCTGCGAAAGATCGACTTCGCCCACCTCGTGGTCCAGCTTGCGCAGCTCGGTATCGATCCCGCCGACGGTCGAGACGAGATAAGGCCCTGAAAGTACGAGCCGCGCAGCGCCGCTCTCGCTGCTTTCGAGTTCGAATTGCGCCCCTTCACTCATCGGTCGGGGTATGCGGGCAAACGGGCTGCGCCACAAGTGATTGCTTCGCAAACGCAGCACTGGCAATGGGGCGCCACTATGAGCACCGAACTCGACAAGACTTTCGATCCCGCCGAAATCGAGGCGCGCTGGTACGCGCATTGGGAGGCCAACGGCCTGTTCCGGCCCGCGCGCCCGGACGCCGAGCCGTTCACCATCGTCAACCCGCCGCCCAATGTCACCGGTAGCCTCCACATCGGTCATGCGCTCGACAACACGCTGCAGGATATCGTCATCCGTTACGAACGGCTGCGCGGCAAGGATGCGCTGTGGGTGGTCGGCACCGACCATGCCGGGATCGCCACGCAGATGGTGGTCGAGCGCAATCTCGCGAGCCAGGGCGTCAAGCGCACCGATATGAGCCGCGATGCCTTCGTCGAACATGTGTGGGAGTGGAAGGAGCAGTCGGGCGGTACCATCACCCGCCAGCTGCGCCGCCTCGGCTGCTCGATGGACTGGAGCCGCGAGCAATTCACCATGGACGAACACTTCAGCGCCGCGGTGCTCAAGGTGTTCGTCGATCTCTACAACGACGGGCTGATCTACCGCGCCAAGCGGCTGGTGAACTGGGACCCTGCATTGAAGACCGCGATCTCCGACCTCGAGGTGGAGAGCCGCGAGGTGCAGGGCCACATGTGGCACTTCAAATACCCGCTCGAAGGCGGCGCGACCTACACCTATGTCGAGCGCGATGCGGACGGCAATGTCGTGCTGGAGGAAGAGCGCGACTATATCTCGATCACCACCACCCGGCCCGAAACCATGCTGGGGGACGGCGCGGTGGCGGTGCATCCGGGCGATGCGCGCTACGCGCCGATCGTCGGCAAGCTGTGCGAAATCCCGGTCGGCCCCAAGGAACACCGCCGGCTGATCCCGATCATCACCGACGACTATCCCGATCCCGACTTCGGCAGCGGCGCGGTCAAGATCACCGGCGCGCATGACGAGAACGACT